>JAAYLD010000034.1 GCA_012522015.1 Clostridiales bacterium | reverse complement strand
GCACAGAGGATAGCACAGAGGATAGCACAGAGGATAGCACAGAGGATAGCACAGAAGATAGCACAGAAGATACTACTGACGAAGGTGCGGAAGGAACTCTTGATGGCACCCTCGAGGAGATCATCAATAAAATATATGAAACAGCAGATCTCAGCGATGATTTTAAAAATTTCGTAAGTGAAAGTGTATATTTTGTTGAAGTCACACCTGATTACGAAAGAATCGAATACTTCCTCGGCAAAAAAGGTCTTGATTTCGAGGAAGCGCTTGCAAGCGAGCCTATGATGCAGCCCGGAGCTTATTCTTTAGTCCTTGTTCGTGCGAAAGAAGGCGCCGACATTGAAAAGATGAAAACCGATATCAAAGAAAACATTGACCCGATGAAGTGGATTTGCGTCGGCGTAAAAGAGGAAAACGTTATTGTTGACAGCGTTGGCAATATAATTATTCTAATAATGAGCGACGAAGCTGCAAAGCCGCTGCACGATGCTTTCTTAGCTCTCGGAAATAAATAAAATTAAAGATAAATTTGTATGGTATTCTCAAGTATTAGCTTTCTATATTACTTTTTAGCAGTTTTTTTGGGACTATATTTTATAGTCCCAAAAAAAATAAAAAACAGTATTTTACTTATATCAAGCCTGCTTTTCTATTTCTATGGGGAGCCGTCTTATATCCTCATAATGCTGTTATCAATCTTGTCGGGATACCTGCATGGTTTATGGATTGACTATAAAAGAAATACAGCATACGCGAAGGTGGCTTTAATATCGTCAATTGTTGTCAGCGGCGGGTTTCTAGTATTTTTCAAGTATACAAACTTCTTCATCAAAAACATAAATCACATACTATCAGTGAAAATACCGCCCCTTGCCATTGTCATGCCTATCGGCATCAGCTTCTACACATTTCAGATACTGTCATATCTTATTGACGTTTACCGCGGGGAGGCAAAGGTTCAGAAGAACTTCTTTAACTTTGCGCCATATGTTGCTCTTTTCCCGCAGCTTATAGCAGGTCCGATTGTCCGCTACACAACAATCGAAAACGAACTTGTGTCGCGCACCCATACGCTTGAAAAAACAGCATACGGCATTTGGCGTTTTGTCATAGGGCTATCGAAAAAAGTTATATTTGCCAACTCTCTCGGTGAGCTTGTTAAAATCATATCAAATTCAGACGAGAGCTCCGTGTTTTATTACTGGATGGCGGCAGTGCTGTTCGCCCTGCAGATATATTATGATTTTTCCGGTTACAGTGATATGGCAATTGGTCTTGGACGAATTTTCGGCTTTCATTTTCTTGAAAACTTCAATTATCCTTTCATATCAAAAAGCATCACTGAATTCTGGAGAAGATGGCATATATCGCTTGGCACATGGTTTCGCGACTATGTGTATATCCCCATGGGTGGTAACAGGGTTAGTAAACTAAAATGGGTGCGAAATATCGTTGTTGTTTGGTTTTTAACGGGATTCTGGCACGGAGCTGAGTGGAATTTTATCGTCTGGGGACTTTATTTCGCACTGCTTTTAGCAGCAGAAAAGCTTTTTATAAAGAAGCTGCTCGACAAAACCCCTGATATATTCAAGCATTTATATGTATTCTTCTTTATAACAATAAGCTTTGTCATATTTAATGCCGATTCGATGGGAGAAGCCATCGGTAACATCAAAGGCATGTTCGGGCTTCAAGGTGTCCCGTTTATAACCCCCGAAGCGCTTTATTATGCCCGCAGCTACTTTATCTTCTTTATCATCGCATTGATCGGCGCGACGCCGATACCGGCTATTGCTATGAAAAAAATCGGCAGAGCGAGGGCGGGCGAATACTTGATAAGCATAGGCAAGCCGGCGACAGTACTTTTACTGCTTTTAGTCGTCACCGGGTACTTAATCGACGGCTCATTTAACCCGTTTTTATATTTCCGCTTCTGATAAAACACGTGCCCGGGGAAATAACCGGGTAGATGATCAGGATATATAAATCAGGAAAGATAGATATAGATTATGAAACAAAAGATAAGCAATACCATCACCGTCACAGTATTCTTTCTTGTGATTTATGGTCTTTTTATTGCAAATATAATATCACCCGATAAGGATATCTCCTACAGCGAAAGGCGTGAGCTTGCAGGGGCACCGGAGTTTTCGTATGAAAACCTAATTGATGGGGAGTGGCTTGACGGATATGAAAAATATTTCCTCGACCAGTTTGTGCTGCGTGTTAAGTTCAGGGGACTGAAAGCGTTTACAAACTATTATTTGTTCAGAGAAAAGGATAACAACGGCATTTATGTCGTTGACGGCGTTATCTATAAAATTGAGTATCCTTTGAACGAGAAAGCTGTATTAAATGCAGCGAAAAAACTAAATGAGGTTTATGACAAGTATCTTGTCGGCAAGCGGGTAAGCTATGCCATAATTCCGGATAAGAATTATTTCACTGCCGAAAAGCATGGTTATTTGTCTGTTGATTACGAAAAGATGCTCGGGATAATGAAAACGAACGTCAAAAACATGACATACATTGATTTATTTGAGCATCTGGAACTTGACGATTACTATAAAACAGACATCCACTGGCGTCAGGATAAAATAGTCGATATAGCAGACCTCATCCTTTCCGGGTTCGGGCAGGATAAATATGCTTCATGGGATACATATGAAGAAAAATCCCTTTACCCCTTCTATGGCTCCTATTACGGGCAATCAGCACTGAATTTAAAGCCCGATACGATTATTTATCTCACAAATGACGCACTTGAGAGGGCTGTCGTTTACGACCATATAGATAAAACATACAGCCGTATTTATATGGAGGAGTTTTTCGGCAGCGTTGACTCGTATGACTTTTTTATGTCGGGCGCGAAGTCTCTCTTAACGGTAACAAACCCGAACACAAAGACTGATAGGGAACTTATAATATTCCGCGATTCATATGGAAGCAGCATAGCGCCGCTTCTCCTGAAGGGGTATTCAAAGGTAACACTCGTCGACCTCCGTTACCTCCACACGGATTTGCTTGATGATTTTATTGACTTTTCAGTAGACTGTGACGTGTTGTTTCTGTATAATACACTTATATTAAATAACAGCTACATGCTGAAATAATACAGTCAACGGCGCTCCGGCTGCTCCGCTGATAAATGGTGCAAATATGAGCAAAAAGCTAATCATAATTACCGGATCCCCCTGGGTAGGGAAAACAACCGTTGCAGAAAAGCTGTTTGAGCTGTATGAGAACAGCGCTTTCTTTGACGGTGACTGGGCGTGGTGCGTCAATCCATTCTCTCTTGACGACCCGCGGCTGCCGAGCAGCTATAAAACGATGTCGTTTGTACTGTCAAACTACTTAAATCAAAACTTTGACTATGTTGTTTTCTCATCCGTTTATGTGATAGGCGAAAAAACAAGAGAAATCATACTAAACGGTATTACGGCGAAGGATTATAAAACGGTTTTCTTTGCGCTGAAGTGCTCGGAGAAAAGTTTAATAGAACGCCACAGGATTCGTGGCGATAAAAATGAGGTAACATTTGAGTGGTTAAGATTCCCCGCGCACCCCGGCGACTATGTAATTGATACTGACAATAAAACACCGGAGCAGATAGCATCAGAAATTAAATCCATTGTCGATCAGTTCGTATAACACATATAACAAAAGAGTAAAACATCCCCGGCTGATTTCAGACCCACTGAAAACAGCCGGGGTTTTGGTTAGAAGTTCGTTTGAAGCTTGCCTTTTGTGCCCTTATTTAATGTAGTAAACGGTTACACCTTCACGTTCAAGGAGCGGGCAGGGCTCAAGAGTCTTTTTATCTTCGCTATATTTTAATTTGTACACTTCGTACTCACCTTTTTCATAGCCGTAGCCATCGCCGCTGTCGTTATAATATGTAAACTCGCCGTCAGCACCTGTAAAAACGTAAATATCAAGCTTATCTGTCAAATCCTTTGTCGACGGGGCAAAGTCAGTCATCGGAACAATACCGCCCGCCTTAACAAAGAGCGGGATTCTGTCAAGCGGTGCCTCTGTCGTTATATACCTGCCGCCCTCATATGCTTCTTTTGTGTAAAAATCATACCACTTGCCGCGCGGCAGATAGACTTTCACTGTTGTATCAACGTTATCAATCGGTGTTGAGTTGACAGTGTAATATATTGGCCTTGTCACAGGGCAAACCATGATGGAGTTGCCGAACATATACTGGTCGGTTATGTGGCATGCGATTTCATCATCGGGATAATCAAAGGCAAGATACTTGATAATCGACTCGTCGTTTAGCCATACCGCTCCGGCAAGCGAGTATATGTAAGGCATAAGCTCATACCTCAGCCTGTTTGCCTTGACGAGGGCGTCGTAGAAAGGCGTGCCCGGCTCGCCAAAGTTCCAAAGTTCACGGTTGAAGTCTGTGCCGTGACCTCTGAAAATCGGCAGAAAGCTGCCCCACTGGTGCCACCTGATAAACAGTTCGCGATATCCTAAATCTTCGTTCGCACGGTCGTAGTCACCCTTCCAGTACCACATCTTGCCGTGCCTTACGAAGAAACCGCCGATGTCCACAGTCCAGTACGGATGACCTGCCGCGCAGAAGCCAAGTCCTGCTGCAATCTGGCGTTTTAGAGTGTCCCATGTGGCGGCAATATCACCGCTCCATAAAATAGTGCCGTAACGCTGCGCTCCTGTGTAAGCGCTGCGTGTCAGGTTTGTCACACGCTTATCATCGCATTCGCTTCTTTGCCCTTCATACATGCCCATCGCATGATAAAGACCGTAAGCGTTTGTCATTGTGGCGTCAAATCGCAGAGCGGATTCTCTTTGATATTCCACGAAGTTTGCACCGGGGTCAGGGCGGGTCTGGCGGTTCCATTCAGGTGTAAACGGCTCGCTGCTATCGCACCACCACGCGTCAACGCCATGTTTAAATAACCCTTCGCTTGCCTGCTTCCAGTAAAGTTTTCTTGACTCCTCAATAAAAGGATTATATAGATCGGATGCGGGTAGGATGTATCCTTTTTCGCTGTGCTCTTTGTAATTGTCGGTGGGCTTTGTCATCTGAGGCCAGATTGAGATCATGTAGTGATAATTCTGACGGTGCAGATTATCAATCATCGCGGTGGGATCAGGGAAAC
This sequence comes from Clostridiales bacterium, assembly GCA_012522015.1. Taxonomy (GTDB): domain Bacteria; phylum Bacillota; class Clostridia; order Oscillospirales; family CAG-272; genus DTU064. The sequence continues at coordinate 25,185 of JAAYLD010000034.1, read as the reverse complement.
GAGATTTATCAAACTTCTTCTCGCCCCATTTAGAATATTCCCACGACATCCAGTCTTGTATCAGACAGTCGATGCCTATGTTACGTCTGCGATATTCAGCAGCAACCCGCTCAATTTCCTCTCGTGACTCAAACCTTTCTTTTGACTGCATATAGCCGAACGCCCACTTCGGGAGCATGGCGGCTTTGCCCGTTAATTTGCGGTACTCCCGAATGACATCGGACATATCGTCGCCACCGATGAAGTAGAAGTCCATCTCATCGTCGGCTTCGGTGTAAATATATGTTTCAAAGTCAATATCGTTGAAAATATAAGGGCTGTATGTGTCAATCAAAAGGCCATAGCCTTTGTTTGACACAAGAAGTGGCATTGCTATTTTCCTGTTCGCCTGATGGCAATATACTTTTTTACCCCTCAGCGAGCCATAACCCTCTTCATGCTGACCGAGCCCGTATATTTCTTCCTTGTCATCAAATAAAAGTTTAAGCCTTGTGTGATAAGCTACGCTTGTTTCAACAAGCTGCGCTTCTTTGACAATAGTTTTCTCGCCGTCAGCCGTGCGTATTTTTTCAACATTTTGATTTTCATCAGAAAGGATTGTCTTTTTAAATGCTTCAAGCTCTCTGCTCTCGATATCAGCCTCACTTAAAAAATGCTTGCCGGAGTTTGAATAGTACTCATAACATCCAGTTTTACGGTTGATTTTTACTGTTACAGCGCTTGTTTTTAAAACAATCTCATTTTCATTTTCTGTGTAGTCCCACGCGGTATTCGGCGTCGCTATGACGCCCGGTTTTACTTTTTGAGAAAAAGTATCGCCGTACGTATAACTCAGCCTTATACTTTTCTCTGTGTAGGGAATTATGCGATGAGTTGCAAGGTCGGAGTAAAGATAAAGAGCATTATCGACTCTTTTTACTTCCTTGATTGTCCTTGATTTTTCTCTCTCAACAAAAAGCATGGCGTTTCTCCTGGTATATTTTTGTTTATTGTGCTGTTTTAGCAATTATACCATTAATATTGTTGATACTCAATAAACAAAGGCATTTCTTTCACGTGATAAATACATCTTGTGGCAATGTACTGTTTTATGATATATTACATTTAGAATTTCATTTAATAAAACAATAATAATTAATCGTTAAACTGTTTTTCTTATGTCGCAAAGCGTATAGCATAGACGATATAAAAACAATTCAAAAGAAAACATCACCTGCCCTTTATCTAAAAAAGCTGTTCGTTCAGTGAAAAGTATATATGCCCCGAGCTTATTTAATGAACAGCTAAAAATATAAATAAATTAAAGTATCGGAGGACAACATGAAGGAACTCAACATCACATGAGAAGGTGTACATGACGACACTGGTTTCTTATTCTCACTCGCGAAATCACTTTGCTGCGCTGTGAAAAACAGCCCGTGGTCAGAATATGCGGAGGATATTGTAGCGACAAGCGGGTTTGCTTTCCGGATGTGGGTATCGGATGATCTTTGCCCGTCGGCCACTAGCATGTGGCAGTTTTGTATGCAAAAGCAGTGGGTTGAAAACGGCGGCTTGATGTGTGACTATGTTGAGCGGCTTTGGGGGCAGGATGATGCCGAGGAATTTTTACGAAATGAAGCTATAAAAGTTATCAAAAGGTCAGTTGACAATGGCGTACCCGTTGTGTCATGGGATATTGAAGTACCGGAATGGGGACTCATCACAGGTTATAATGACGAAACGCAAACATTTTCGACACTTGCCATAAATAGCTGGAAGTCAATGAGTGCGCAAATGTCGTATGACACACTTGGAAAACGCGAAATTCCGATTATGTCCGTACTTGCAGTTACGGGTAAAAGCAATAAGTCAAGAGAAGCCATTTTAACTGATACGAAAAGGCTGGCTATCACCCACCTTTTAGGTGGAGAATGGTGTGATAACGCTAAAGGGCTTAAAGCTTACCCAGCTCTTATCCACCATTTTGAAGGAGAGTTCAATACTGAATTGATATGGAACATGAAATATTTCCTCGGCACATACGGTGAGCTTAAATATTACGCGTGGAAATATTTCGAGAAGGAGGACGAAAGGGAGCTTGCCCAAATTTATAAAGATGTACATAACGCATGGATAGAGTCGTTTGGAGTTGTAAATTCAGATGGAATCAACCGGCCTGAAGGCCGGGCGAAAGTTGCCGAACTTTTAAAATCGGCGCATAATAATGAGAAAAAAGCTGTCGAGATAATGGAGAAGAGCTTTTAATGCAGCAAAAAGGCAAGGGGATGTATCCCCTTGCCTTATACTTTTATAAAGCCCCTGTAATACTCACACATGCGAGGTATTTATGCTGTTTATTAGCGTTTGCTCAAGTTTTGTATTCGTATGGGTTTTATTATTATACAGTATCATCGCTTCGCGTTCTTTTTTATTACCAAGCGAGTAAATATCAGTTGTTTCATGGTTGAAATAATGAGACGGTACGATTCGGTTGTATGTGAAGGGATGCTCAAATGTTATAATAATGTCGTTTTCTTCAAATGGCTCTGCTCGATAATAGGGATCAAACAGCAGTACACTGTCATCTTTTATTCTGGTGAGGAGTACATAATGTGCAACATCATAATAAAGTCTGACAATCACGGCCCCGCCATTTTTCAGTGCGGTGTTTACTATCCCGCCTTCACCTATATATACATCTTCTCCGGTAACATAATTACATGATATCGGAAGTCGTCCGGTTTTTCCAAAGCCGCAAAGCCAATTACATAAAAACATCATCGCCGTACATGAAGTTCCGCATTCACCAAATTTGCCTTCCGGACCGTAGCAGTCAAGGCTGTAGAGCATTACTGTACGAATTAATTCAGCGGGGATTTCCTCACGCTCGAAAAGAAAGCTGATGGCGTTTAATATTGTCGTGGGCCCGCAGTCATATTCTGAAAGCTGATAGTTCAGAGGGTTTTTCATTTCCTTTTGTCATACCTCCGATAGGATTAGCGATGAAACTAACTCGGATGTGAGAGCAAGATCATCTGAGTTGATATATTCGCGAGAAGAATGACAGCCACGCATTCCCGTGGCGACGACAAGTCCGTTTATACCATGACGAACAAAATGATTGTTGTCGCTGCCGCCATGTGTACGACAAATTGTAGCTTTAATCCCAATACTATCACATGCTTTATAAAACCGCTGTGCAACAGGATGCCCGGGGTCAACATAATATGCGTCACAAAGTGTTTTTGACGAAAAATCAAGTTTACACGAAAAATCAGCGGCAGCAGAACGGAATACAGCCTCTATTTCACACAATCGCATCTCTGCGTCGGCGCTATTAAAACTTCGCACCTCGCCCGTTACCGTACATCGCTCGGGTATAATATTATCGGCGCTGCCGCCGGCGATTGTGCCGATATTGACGGTTGTGTTGTCGACATGCCCGCATTTTATTTGACTGACGGCAGCAGCCGCTGTTTTTATTGCATGTATGCCCTCATCCGGCGTAAAAGCCGCGTGCGCTGCGCGGCCGGTAAAATCAGCTTTAAACGATATTATTGCTGGCGCCTCATTTGCCGCATAGCCAACAGATTCGCTTAAATCAAAAACATATGCTTCTTTTGATTTAAGCATAGAAAAATCAAAATTTCTAATGCCGTCGCAGTAAACCTCCTCGGCAGAGTCAAATAAAACTTCAATCGGACGGTGTTTTATGTTAAAATCAGGTGATTTTATAACTGTTAGCGCCTCAAGAATAGCGGCAACGCCGGAAAGATCATCGGCGCCAAGCGCTGTCTTGCCGTCGGATGTTATTCTGCCGTCATCGTGAATAACCGCCCGCTTGCCGCATGACGGCTCGACTGTATCCATGTGAGCGGAAAGCAGAATCGGAGGCAAATCAAGAGTTCCTTCAACATATGCGTAGAGGTTGCCGGCAGACCCGCCTATTTTTGAAGCTGTGTCATCCTCATATGGCGTGATGCCAAGGCTTCGCAGTCGTGCGGTAATAAAGTCGCATATCGCTCGTTCTCCATAAGAGGGGTTGTCAGTGGCGACAAGCTCCATAAAACTCTTTATAAGGCGCTCTTTATTTATCATATTAAATCTCCTTATGGTATGTGGGAGTTACGACGATTAAAGCGCGCTGAATCACATCATTTTATTAAAAAAGCAGGCAAAAATATAATTGAAAACGGAAAAGCCAAAGGAAGTCGTTTTTCGGTGATTGGGTATTAAACATTACTTTGTGAACAGACAATATGTGTAATTATAACGCAATACATATTTAACATATAAAATACAGCACATTATAATCCTGTGACAATATCAAAGTCAATAATTTTTATCAAAAAAATAGGAGTCTTATTGGTAAAATTCTCACGTGCTTGACAAGGTGTGCGCTGCGTGATATAATCCACAAAACATATGTAATTAAGTAGATAAAAAGCCACAAAATGAGTATTCACCTGTTATAATAACACAATTTATATCAATATAAAAGATGAAATTTTATTTTCCGGTAATTAATTTTACTTGCAATTTTTTGTTTTTCAAGTAGGTAAAGCCGTTATATGAGCCGCCTTTTTACGGCTTTGTTTTATTTTTATTTGTATGTATCCATAAGTGAAAGAAAGACATAGATATGACCCTGCAGCAGCTTCGTTATATTATTACAATTTCGGATTACGGTTCGATAAACCGTGCGTCAGAGGTGTGACACTGACAGCCGACGTCAAATCTCTTGTCATTCACCTGGTGAGCACGACGCATTCACAGCTGACAGACGAGGAGCTGCTTGCTCAGGGAATCAAACCAAATAATATACGCCTGTCCGGTGGCATTGAAAGTGTGGAGGATTTGATAGCAGCGCTTGATGGTGCATTTGACACGGTCAAATAAACATTAAAAAAACGAACATCGATTTTCTAATTCCGATGTTCGTTTTATTTCTTTGTTGATAGCAAAAGCTGTTTTAATTTTAATCCTCGCTGTTATTTGGAACACGGGGCAGTCCGGGCGCGGTGATGATTGGGACCTGACCGGACGCCGATGATATTTGAGCGACAAGTAGGGCGGCGCGCGAGGCAAGATTGTGTATTAAAATCCCGCCATTCCTGCGGAATTCGCCTGCAAGGTCAACTTTCATCCAGTCAATTTCATCTTTAGTTTCAGGATTAAACCTTATGATAGAGGAAAATGACACGGACAGGTAAAAAAGCCCCTCCGGTTCAAAGGATATTGCACGGTTAAAAGTTATTTTTACGCGCAAAGGGTCAAGTATACGCGCGACAATCGTATCTTTACAGTTGAGTTTAAGCTGACTTGTGCGTTTTTCCGGTCTTACAAGCTCGTAGTTGATGTTTTCAAGGAAAACATGCTGCTCCGGTAAAAAATATCGTCCAAAATCGAGCATACGCTTCCTCCGCTAATATTTCTTTATTTTTTGTTTTACTTCGACGGTGAAGCAGAGCCGGCGCTTATTAAGTATTCCATAACTTTATTATACAGCGTGCACAAAGTTATTTCAATGATGCCGCACTTTTTCCCGACCGAAGCCTATTATTTTATGCTTCACCGGCAATAGCACCCGACAAATATTGACTTGAAAATAGAGTAAAATGGCACGATAAGTGACCGGTTTATTTATTATAATATAAGAGGAAGTGTAATTATTAGCAAAGGTGCTAATGCTTACTTATTTCCACTCGGAGGGATAAGAACTGCATGAAAACAAAATATAAGAGCGCACTGATATTATTATTAATTTTAGCAATAATATTAAGTTTAACAGTGCTTATATTTATTTCCGGATGTGGGGGTAGGGGAATTGACATAGTCTCCGGTGATGATAACGATGATAACGATATAGCACAACCGACATCATCAGCAGAAGCGGGGACAGATGATGAAACTGAGACGACGGAGTTTTCCGTCAATTCCTCCGATATAAATGAAAAGGAGCTTATGTCAATGACAACATCCGACAGGGAAGCTTTCGTTGCAGCGCTTGACGAGAAGTATAGAGAGCGTTTTAAATCACTTAAGGTGTCAAAAAGCTATAAAAGCGTGAAAAACCACAATCCGCTGATAACGCAGCGCTTTGGCGCCGACCCATTCGCCATGGTTTATGATGGCAGGGCTTATGTTTACACAACAAACGATGTCTACGAATACGAAAATGGTAAAATTAAATCAAATTCATACGGTAAAATCAATACTATCAACTGTATATCGTCAGCCGATCTTGTAAACTGGACGGATCATGGTACAATACCGGTCACACAAATAGCAAAGTGGGCATCGAATTCATGGGCCCCGTGTGCCGCATGGCGTGAAGTTGACGGTAAGGTGAAGTTTTTCTTATATTTCGCGAATTCAGCGGGCGGAATTGGCGTTTTAGAGGCGGACAGTCCCACAGGCCCATGGAAAGATCCCTTAGGACGCGCGCTGATAACAAAGAGTACGCCGAACTGTGCAGATGTTACATGGCTTTTTGACCCTGCTATTCTTATTGATGACGATGGGAGCGCGTACCTTTATTTTGGCGGTGGCATTCCCGGCGAGCAGTATGCACATCCGAAAACTGCCCGCGTTGTCAAACTTAAGGACAACATGATAAGCCTTGATGGGACGCCCGTCACGATTGACGCACCGTTTTTCTTTGAAGATTCAGGTATAAACAAAATAAATGGTAAGTATTATTATAGCTACTGCCTTAACTGGAACGACGACGTGAATGAAAAAAATCCGGCGAAAGCTAACATTGCTTATATGGTGAGCGATAGTCCCATGGGGCCGTTTACATACGTCGGAACGTTTTTACAGAATCCGGGAGTGTTTTTCGACGGGCTTTATGGCAACAACCATCACAGCGTAATCGAGTTTAAAGGGCAGTGTTACGTGTTTTATCACGCTATGTACCTTGAGAAGAAAATCAACGGCAAATCAAACGGTTACCGCTCGACGCATGTCAACAAAGTGAAGATAAACGATAACGGTACAATAGCGCAGGTTCAGGCAAACGTGACAGGCGTCGATCAGGTCGAGTATCTTGATCCATACGCTTGGAATGAAGCTGAGACAATTTCGTTTATGGGCGGCGTGGAAACAGCAAAAACTACAGAGAAAAGCCCGAACTTTTTTAATGCTAACATGGTAGCCCAAGTCTCAAAGGGCGGCTTTATTTGTGTGCAGGGCGTTGATTTTGGCGACGGCTTGGGAACGGCTGGACTTAAGGTTAGGGTGGCTTCTGGTAGCAGTAAGGGAAGTGTTATAAAGGTCAGCCTTGACTCACGCACAGGTGATGCTGTTGCATATGTGGAAGTGCCGTCAACCGGCGGAAAAACTACATATACAGACATTATTGTTCCCGTGAAAAATATAACCGGTGTGCATGATGTTTACTTCTCCTTCTGGGGAGATGATTTCCGAATGGACGGTTGGCAGTTCCTTTCCGAATGACACCAACTGCTCTCACGGCTGCTATGTGCGGTACATTCGATATGTGTGATACGTACGAAACATATTATAATATGATATGGGAAAGCGAATTTTTCATGGAGGATAAAATAGCGCTATGAAAAAGCGGGGAGTTGTAGCTATATCCAAAAAGACGCTTCTTTGTATTATGGCTGTTTTGCTTCTTGTTGCCGTAGTGCTTTCTGCCTGTTCGGGAGGTGGAGTCGATATATCAAATGTTGACGGGGATGAATCATTTGCTGAGTTCACCCATGATCCGGATGATACATATGAATGGGAAGAGTCGACAGAACCACCGACAGAAACAGAAACAGAAGCTGAGACAGAGGAGCCTGTGGAGCTGATTGGGCTTCGCGAGGCTTTTGCCAATTATTTTTATATTGGTGTTGCGCTTCCGAACAACGTACTGCAAAACTGGGTTAGGTATAAGGACGTTATCTTAAAAAACTTTAACAGCATAACGTGCGAAAACGAAATGAAACCGGATTTTATGCTGTCACATTCGGAGTCCCGAAAAAATCTTGAAAAGACGTACACAAATCCTGTCGTTCATTTCTCAAGCCCGCAGCTTGCTGTCAAATATGCAACACAAAACAACATAAAAATGCGGCTTCACACACTTGTCTGGCACGCGCAGACACCGAAGTGGTTTTTCACTGAGGATTATACAAACGAGGGTAAACTCGTAAGCCGCGATGTAATGCTTCTCCGTATGGAAAGCTACATAAAACAAGTGCTAACTTATTATAAAGAAAACTACCCCGGTTTGATTTATGCAATTGATGTTGTAAATGAGGCGTTTGACGTTGGAAACGGGGACGAGAACGGCATCAGGCGTGTCGACAACCTCTGGTATCAGACAATCGGGCCGGATTATGTTTATTATGCATTTTATTTCGCAAGAAAATATGCAGCCGAAGATATGAAGCTGTTTTATAACGACTACGGCTGTATGTATAAAATAGACCTCATTCTGAAAAATTTGAAAAAGATAAAAAATGATGGCCTTATCGACGGAATTGGCATGCAAGCTCATATGGATTATGATACCGATTCAAACGCCTTCAAAAAGGCAATGAAAGCATTTGTTGAAGCAGGTTATGAGCTGCAGCTTACGGAGCTTGACATTGGCGTAAAGAAGAATAACGAAGCCCAGTTCAAAGCGCAGGCTTATCAATATAAGCGGATTTTCCTGGCAGCAAAGGAACTTGTCGAACGCGGATATAAAGTAACGAGTATTACGGTATGGGGATTGACAGACACCCTGACTTGGCGTTCGGGGCAATATCCGTTACTTTTCAATTCAGATTTAACGCCAAAGCCGGCGATTAGCACGATATTAAGCGTATTTGACGAGTAAGAACAACAAAACGATAAATAAGACAGATGTATAACAAAAGCAAAAGTCAAGCTTTTCATGAGCTTGGCTTTTTGCTTTTTTACTACAAAAGCGCTATTACCAGTAATGTGTATGGATGGTTCATTTTTCATGTCTTGAAAACCACAGGGGATTAGTATATAATTAGCTTAATGAAGTAAAATATTATGAAGTGGCGGGCAAACGGCATATGAGTGATAAAAAAGATATAGGCAGTGATACTAAAAAAAGCAAAAAGAAGATAGTATTAATCGTTGTCACATCCATAATAGGTGCTGTTTTACTGGCGCTTCTTATATTCTCCGCCACTCTTTTCATTATGCGCGAGCGCGGCAAGGCATCGTTTGGAAGCTCTCCTGCGCCTGATTTAAATGATTTCATTGAGAGCGCTAATGACATCAACGACAATGATAAAGGTGAAGATAATCCCCAAAAACCGGACTTTGATTACGATATTTATTATGATGGGAGTTATTATAAATATAATAGCAACATCATAACGCTTTTGTATATGGGCATTGACAGTGAAGATCCATTCGTTAAAAAAAAGCTATACGGAAGTGGCGGACAGGCGGATGTAATTATTTTGGCGGTCATTAACAGAGATAATAAAAAGGTCAGTTTTGTAAGCGTCTCGCGCGATGTGATGACTGATATTGAGACATATGATGTATACGGGAATCACATTTCGACAGTAAAAAAGCAGCTGGCACTTCAGTTTGCTTACGGTGATGGCTATAAGGAAAGCTGCCGTATGACGGCAGAAGCTGTGTCAAATTTATTCTTTGGAATCCCAATTCACGGCTATTGCGCAATGAGCATGGGTGCTGTCGCACCGCTCAACGATACTGTCGGTGGTGCTGAGGTTACACTTAAATCAGACTTTACTGAAATATCACCTGATATGAAAAAAGGTGAGACCGTACTGCTTTTAGGAGACGTGGCATACCGATATCTTCGCACGCGACCTGAGGAGACAAACGCCGAGCGTCTTGATAGGCAGACAGATTATCTTTCAGCGCTTTCAGTTAAGCTGCGTGAAAAAATAAAGTCTAATGTTATGTTTGTGGCTTCAGTCTATTCATCGGTTAAGGATTATGTATTAACTAATCTTTCTCTTGGTGAGATGTTGTACCTCTCATCGGAAGCCGTAAATATGGATTTTTCAGATAAAATGTATACCCTTGAAGGGGAATATGTGACGGAGGGTGAGCATGCCGAATTTTATGCCGACAAGTGGGCTATGTTCCGCTTGATACTGTCGCTTTATTTTAATAAGGTAGGCTAATAAAAACGCTGGTTAGCTTTAAATATGCTGTTAATTCGTTTATACATGTTTTTCCCTGACTAAAGTAAAGTCAAAAACCTCCCGCTTTTGAAGCTATACGCCGTAATTGGCGCGCCATATATGGCGCTTTACAGCTTCTTTGCGGGAGGATTATTTTTGTTATTTAGGCGGCAACGGAAAAATAAAAACGGATAAAAGCTGTTCAAATGCTTTATGTATACATTTTGTATTTTAGGCGGAGATTATCGGCTATCATCGCTATGAATTCGCTGTTTGTCGGCTTACCACGGTTATTTTGTATTGTATAACCGAAATATGAGTTAAGCGTATCGACGTCTCCGCGATCCCACGCTACCTCAATCGCATGGCGGATTGCACGCTCGACGCGGGAGGTTGTAGTCTGGTACTTCTTCGCAACAGAGGGGTATAAAACCTTAGTTACGGAGTTAATTATGTCGCTGTCGCTTATCGTCATTAGTATTGCTGTGCGCAGATATTGATATCCCTTAATATGTGCGGGGACTCCTATCTGGTGAATTATCTTTGTAACCTGTGTTTCAATATCTGGCGGCGGCATTGGCTGTGACGATGAATGGTTTATCATATCGTTTTGCATGGGGGCTGGCATGGAAGAATTGCTCCGTGTAAGTGCGTCGATATGACTTACAAGGCTGTTGTAATCAAGGGGCTTGATAAGGCAAAGAGACGCTCCGGCATTCATTGCATCGACAAGAACACTCTGGTTTGATACGAGTGACATAATAATGAATATGGGAGGCTTGTCCGCGCCAAAGCTAACGTTTCTGCAGCTTCGGACAAGACCAATGCCGTCAAGTTTTGACAGCCAAATGTCGGCGAGGACAACGTCCGGATGAAGGCGGCTTATCTTCATCAGCGCGTCTTCACCGTTGGACGCCTCGTCTATATAGCGGAACCCTGCTCGTGATAATGCCTCACGGCACCTTTTGCGGGATTCGTTGTTTTCTTCAGCAATGAGAATCTTGATGTTACGATCCATGTTAGTCACTCCGTTTTCAAAATTATTTGACAATGACATGATACCATATAATACCATAATATACAAGTAAAACTATTGTAAAAAAATTTACAAACATTGCCATGCTGTTTTGTAAAAAATCACTACTACCATATAACAGAAAATGAAGATAAAAGGCGGTATTTCTCATCTTAACTCAAAAAATAGAATTAATGTGAGGCGTGAAACTACGTAGACCGACGATTAATAATATGTCGAATGTCGAGTGAATACGACTTTATCTGCAAACAGCGGATATATATACTATGTTGTCATACTTGCACCGGGCTTGTGGCGGCTCTTTTAGGTTGCGACTTCTTTGCCATTATGATAGAATTATGTTGTTATACCCGATTACAGCGGCTGTGCCGCGGCGTTTGGAGTATTTGATGGAAATAAAACGCCCCTCTTTTAAGCATACTGAAGGTCTTGGCGAAATATATTCGCGTTACGACACTCTCCCACTATTGCGACGCCTTGAAGCGGTCTTTGCTTTTGATGAAAGCACTGTAAATAGTACTAATGTAAATACTGAAGACGGCGGTATTGTCGAATACATGATGGATCGTGTGCTCCGCCGTGAAGGTGAATGTTCAGGTAATCCTGCCACCGGCGGAAATGACGACGGGGATGCGCTCATGACACGCGGCCGCGCCCTTTACATGTATACACACGATGTGTCAGTTATAGGCTTCGGTGGACGTCCGTCGTATTGTCTCCCGCTTGAGGGAGAGTGCCTTTTTAGCGTTAGCTTTTTTAGGCAAAGTGATGCATCTGAGCTGATATTCAGTGAGATTAAAGAAAAGCGTGTAAATTGCCCGTCATACTGGCATGGCGAATATGAATGCAAATTCGGTGAGGGAGTTATTTTTCTTGCCATCGATAAATTCATAGCAAACGAAAACTATGCTGTCGCTCTTTTACGTATTGAAAACAAAGGAGCGGACGAGGTTGATATAGTTATTGCCGTTACCTCTCCCTTTGCGAAGCGACCGTGGGCGATTTACCCGGAGAATAAACGTCAAGTGGAGCTCCGCGGTATGGTATCAGTACCCGGCGGGCTTACGAACCTGACGCCGCGCCTAACATCATCCGAAGCTAAAATTTCACACAAAAGACGGGCAAGGCCCGGCGATAAGCCGTATCAGCCGCTTCCATGGGAAGCGGAGCCTTCGCTTTTCCGCGAAATAAAGCTTTTACCGGGCGCGGTAGCATACGCAGATGCTGTCATGACGTTTGCGTGTGACGAAATACCGATGGCCGAGAGCGAATATATGCGCTATGTTTCGCTTGCTAAAAGGAGCCATACGGAATGCCTTGCAGCACAGAAGAGGACATACAATGAATTTTGGCATAAAACGATACCTTATATAGATGTTCCGAACCCGGCTGTTAAAAAAGCTATAGATTATCGCTTTTGGCTTGAACGATACAATACTCTTGACGCCGACATACCGGGGCACGATTTCCAGTATCCCGTGACGATTGAAGGAGTGCTCGGATATAATAACGCTATTGTACTGACGCAGTGTATGCACCTGCAGGACACAAAGTGGCAGAGAACGCCGGCGCTTGCGTACGGGCAGCTTTTGTCGGTCGGCTCATGCTCCGGTGGCGATGCTTTCCTTGACAATCCGGGTAACCGCCGCTGCTGGAATAACCATTACGGACAATACATAGCGCAGGCGGGACTTGAAGCGTTTTATGTCCACGGCGGCAGCCGGCAGCTTGCACTTACGCTTGCGCGGTGGTTTGAGGGGGATGCAAAAGGGCAGCTTAAGCATTACGCAAACCACGAAAGCCCATCTACACCTAAAACAAAGCTTATAGCTTATAAAAATAACTACATGACCGGCAACGACGCGGACACGGTGTCGATGCATTATAAAGGGTCGGGCAGATTTAAAATGCACGGTGAGAACGCATATGTTTTCGGCGCAGCTAAAGCTGCAGCCGAGCTTTATGCGCTTGCAGGTGACAGTAAAAAATCTGCCGAGCTTTCGGCGCTTGCCGAAGAGATTAGAGCTGATATTCTTGAGTATTTGTGGTGCGACAAATGTCGAATGTTCGAGACTCGCGCCGTCGAACCAGACCCCGATTTTGTCGTTCACAATCCGGACAAGCCCAATTTAATACCATACAAAGAAAGCAACAGCTACAATTATTTCTCGCTCGGTGTAGTGCCTACTGATGATGAGTCGTTAAAGAAACATGTAGAAGCCTTCCGTTTCCTTGCCGATCCGGAAGAGTTTCCGATATTTCCGTACTATACGGCAAGTCAAAGAGACAATAAAATGTGTCCGGGCAGCAATAATTTCTCGAATATTAACTTTACGGTTCAGCTTCGCGCATACGAAGCCGCTCTTCGGGTTTACGACCATGACCATAAATATGTGACGCCCGAAATGCTTTCGGCGATTGTCGAATGGTGTGCGTGGAATATATATCCGGACGGCGGCGACGTACGCTATCCTAACAACAGCGAATTTTTCAATGCTGACAGAGCAACGGATCCGACGGGGAAGGGCGATTACTACCGCTCATGGATTTACCACAATATTTTGGGGAACTACATATTTACATTTGTCGAAGATATGGCGGGCTTGCGTCCCCGTGCCGACGGGAAAATAGAGCTTGACCCGATTGACTTTGGGTACGGGCATTTTGCCGTCGATAATCTGCGTTACCACGGAGCTGATGTCAGCATCATTTATAATGGCGACGGCGCATATGACAAAGCCTCTACCAGCGAGCGCGGATATTCGCTTTATATTGACGGCGTGCGCGCTGTGACAACAGCTTCACCGTGTCACATAATTTACGACCCTGAAACGGGTACCGTTGACCTGCCGTCCGGCGGCAAGCTGCTTTACTCAGCGCCAACCCGCAAGCTCGCTTCTGCGCTTGACATTAAAACTTTTGATGAGCGATCAGAGGAGCTTCTGTCACGTGCAGGCATAAAAAAGCTGCCAAACTTAGCGCTTGGTGCAAAAGTGACGGCAAGTTATACGCCAAATGAAGCGCGTCCTGCGCCATGGGAAGAAAAGCACCGCTCCGACGGCGGCGATGAAACATCGCTTGCCGAAAATGAATGTGTGCCAACTGTTACAGCACTGACGGACGGACGCTGTGAGCGTATGCCATTCTGGGCCAACTACGGCTCGACGGCTCCGTTCGATACCCTGACGTTGACGCTTGATGAGAAAAAGACGTTTGATACGCTTGTAATGTACTTTTACGATGATAGGCAGCCGGGCGGTTATTCTGCGCCGAGGCGTTATATTATCGAATACCGCGACGGAGATGGGTGGAAGCTTGTCGAGCGTCGCTCACAGGACCCGCTTTACATTGCGGCTAATAGAAACGTAAGCCGCTTTGCAGCCGTGACATCAGACGCTGTGCGCATTCATATTTATAATAAGCACAAGCATTTTACCGCTGTAACGGAAATTCAACTGTTTTATGAGGGAACAGAGCGGAGGGAAGTCTTTAACCGGCCGCCGGAGGTGTTGTATTTCGATTGCGCCGACATAGGAGGCAGCAAAGCGCGGCTTCGCGTCGTGTGCCGTGACGACGGACAACCGTATGATGACGGGTGTGATCTTACCGTCAAATGGCGTCTTGGCGGCACGCCTGATGGGGCTGTCGGTGTAATTGAGGATGAGACATCACCTGATACGATTCTGACAGTATCAAAGCCGGGGCGCTACTGGCTTTCCTGCAACATAAGCGACGGACGTACAAGCCGCGGATGCGGTGTGACCGTCCATATCGCCGAGCGGAAAGGCGAAAAAATTGATGTTGCACCCGGCGCTCGCGTGACGTGCAGCTTTTGCTCTGACTGGGAGCGTGCGACTGGTGTAAATGACCCTAAAAATGAGCCGGTTTCGTCTTCTATGGGAACCGGGCGTGGCTGGGGAACGTGGGGTTCCCGCGGCAAGAGCGACTGGATTGAGCTTACATGGCCGGAGCCTGTCTGCATTGACAGTGCCGATATCTTTTGGTACGCGGATGGCGGCGGAATAAAACTTCCTGCTTCATTTGAGCTTGAATACGAAAGTGCCGACGGCACCCGCCTGCCGGTAAAACTAAAAACGAATGCAAAAGAAGCTATTTTCCCTGATAAGTATAACAGAGTTGAATTTTCACCTATTACCGCTCGCTCGCTTCGCATTAAGTGTATGCGCGGAGATGGCGCTGTTGGAATTTACAGAATCAAAACATACCTCACACCGATTGTCAGCGTTGATGATGTGTACGTTTCTGTTAGGACAGGCGTAAAACCGGCGCTTCCTTCGCATGTGTTGGCAAAAACGGCTGACGGTGTACCCGTTTCACTTCGCGTTGGGTGGTTTGATCGCTCGCTAAAAGCGGATGCTGACGGCGAATACATAGTCGAAGGTATGGCGGAGCCGTTTGCGGCGCCGGTTCGCGCTGTTGTAACTGCGCGCGGTGATATGGACACCGCGACAATAACAACGGTAGATGACGTTTGTGTCACAACATTTGCAGGAGAAGCACCCACTTTACCTGAGTTTGCGCTTGTGCGTTATAATAACGGCGCTGCGGACAATATATCAAATCGCATCATATGGGGCGATATACCACGGAGCGTTTACACCAAGCGTGGCACTCATACGATCACCGGCGCCGGTAAAATCGAGGGTACAGATATACCTGTTACGCTTACGATCACCGTGATATAAAAGATAAATTTACAGATTATCTGTACATATCCGCCATAAACAATGTCGATATGTGTATGAAGCGGTAAATAAAACAGCTAATAAAGAAAAAAAGTCAAGCTTTATAGTAGCTTGACTTTTTGTTATGTTATAGAGAACGCGCATTATGCGTTGTTCCACCTCAGTCGATGCGGAGCCTTATATAATTTTATCAGTGCACAGAGTTCACTTTTGCCCGATTTAGCTTTTTACGCAAAAACTTGCCTGTATATGACGCATCACAAGCGGCAACATCCTCCGGTGTGCCGGTGCAGACGACCTCACCGCCGCCGTCGCCGCCTTCAGGCCCAAGGTCAATTATCCAATCGGCTGTTTTTATTATGTCAAGGTTATGCTCAATAACAATGACACTGTTTCCTGCATTAACAAGACGATTCAATACATCAATGAGCTTCGCGACGTCGGCTGTATGAAGCCCTGTCGTCGGCTCGTCAAGGATGTAAATCGTTCGCCCCGTACTTTGACGCGACAACTGTGTTGCGAGCTTCACGCGCTGTGCTTCGCCACCGGAAAGCGTCGTCGATGACTGGCCAAGCTTGATATAGCCAAGGCCGACATCGTAGAGAGTTTCCAACTTGCGCCTGATACGCGGCAGGTCCGAAAACTCACGAAGCGCTTCTTCAACCGTCATTTCAAGCACATCGTTAATATTATATCCGTGGTATTTTACCTCAAGCGTCTCACGGTTATAACGCTTGCCGTGGCAGACGTCGCACGTGACATAAACATCGGGTAAAAAGTGCATTTCTATCTTCTTTACACCATCGCCCTCGCATGCCTCACAGCGTCCGCCGCGGACGTTGAAAGAAAAGCGTCCGGGGCTATAGCCGCGAAGCTTCGCGTCAGGCGTCATTGCAAAAAAGTTTCGAATATCAGTGAAAAGTCCTGTATATGTCGCCGGATTGGAACGCGGTGTGCGGCCTATCGGGCTTTGATCAATACAAATGATCTTGTCAAGGTTTTCTGTGCCCTCAATTTTGTCATGATCACCGGGGTAAGTGCGCGCGCCGTTTAGCGTATGAGCAAGGGATTGATAAAGAATGGAGTTGACAAGGCTTGATTTACCGGAACCGGAGACCCCGGTTACGCAAACGAACATTCCGAGCGGGAAATCAACAATTATATTTTTGAGGTTGTTCTGGCGTGCACCTACGACGCGCAAAAACTTGCCGTTTCCCGGGCGGCGGGACGCCGGGATAGGAATTGACCTGCGTCCTGATAAAAAGTCACCGGTGATGGAGTTTACATTTGCGGCTATTTCCTGTGGTGTACCTGCGGCGACGACATTTCCGCCATGTATGCCGGCACCAGGGCCTATGTCGATGATATAGTCGGCGGAAAGCATCGTCTCCTCATCATGCTCAACAACGATGACAGTGTTTCCAAGGTCACGAAGCTTTTTAAGTGTTGCAATCAAGCGCCCATTATCGCGCTGATGAAGCCCGATACTTGGCTCATCAAGGATGTAAAGAACACCGACAAGCGAGCTGCCGATCTGCGTTGCAAGACGTATCCGCTGTGCTTCACCACCGGAGAGAGTTCCTGCGCGCCGCGACAATGTCAAATACTCAAGTCCGACGTTTTCAAGAAATCCAAGCCGCGCTTTAATTTCCTTTACGATATCGCGGGCTATCTTCCAGTCACTCTCAGATAATTGCAGCTCGGATATGAAGCGCAAAGCTTCACTTACGGATTTACGAGTATATGTTTCAATGTCGATTCCGCCGACGGTGACTGAAAGCGCCGCGTCTGACAGGCGGCGTCCGTGGCAGCGCGGGCAGGGAAGCTCCTCAACAAATTCGTTGTAGTAATCGTTGTCCGAATGCTCCATTCGCCATTGAATTATCGGCACGAGGCCTTCGTAACGGCGGCGCTGATGGTGCGGTGTGCCATCGAACCAGCGGTCAATCTCATATTCACGGTCTCCTGTGCCATATAAAAGGGCATGAAGAGCTTCGGGAGAGTATTCGCATATCGGGGTATCAAGTGTAAAACCATATTCACGGCCAACAGCTTCAAACAGCGGGCCGAACCATGTTTCCTCATCAATCGTTTTAAATCCGTTGACAACAATAGCGCCTTCGCGCAGCGAAAGGGTGCGGTCGAACATTATCTTATCGGGCGATATTGTACGTATTGCGCCAAGTCCGGCGCATTCAGGGCATGCGCCAAATGGATTGTTGAATGAAAACATGCGCGGCTCAAGCTCACCAAAGCTGATGCTATGCTCTTCGCAAGCGTAATTTTGAGAAAACTCAAGGTCACGCGGCTCACCTCCGTCACGCGGAAGCGTTGATATGATGAGATAACCATCAGAGATACGCAACGCTGTCTCAACGGAATCGGTAAGACGGGAGCGGATGTCCGGACGCATGACAAGGCGGTCGATGACAATTTCTATATTGTGCTTTTTATTTTTATCAAGTTTTATCTCCTCCGAAAGGTCATAAATTGAGCCGTCGACGCGCACACGGACAAATCCGGATTTTTTTGCGTCGGCAAAAACCTTTTCATGCATGCCCTTCTTGCCGCGCACAACTGGGGATAGCACCATAAAACGCTCGCCTTCAGGCAGCGACATTACTTTATCAATAATGGTGTCGGTTGTTTGTGCCGTTATTTCTCGTCCGCAGACAGGGCAGTGAGGAATGCCAATGCGTGCATATAAAAGGCGCAGGTAATCGTATATTTCTGTTACTGTACCGACGGTAGAACGCGGGTTTTTGGAGGTTGTTTTCTGGTCAATTGAAATTGCCGGAGAAAGACCTGATATACTGTCGACATCCGGTTTATCAAGCTGACCGAGGAACATACGGGCATACGATGAAAGCGACTCGACGAAACGGCGATGTCCCTCCGCGTATATTGTATCAAAAGCAAGCGATGATTTTCCGGAACCGGATATCCCGGTGATTATGACAAGTTTGTCCCGTGGGATGTCGATATTTAAATTCTTAAGATTGTGAACGCGGGCACCGCGTACGGAAATATATTTTGCCATAAGCTGAGAATTCCTTCATTTTGTTGTACGAAGCTCTTTTATTTGGTCGCGCAGGTAAGCAGCACGCTCAAAATCAAGCCGCCGTGCGGCCGCTTTCATCTCGCGCATGAGCTGTTCAATGCGCTCTTCGCGTTCGCGGGCTGATAGTTTGGCTGCTGGTTTATGCTTCTTGCGCTCTGTTTCCGGAGGTGAGCCGATTGAGAGCAGCTCATGTACTCCCTTCTTAATAGTTTGCGGAGTAATACCATGTTCTTTGTTGTAGGCTATTTGTATGCGGCGGCGGCGTTCGGTCTCATCTATTGCGGCGCGCATACTGCGCGTTATATTATCAGCATACATTATGACCTTGCCGCTTGCATTTCGCGCTGCTCGGCCGATTGTTTGAATGAGCGATGTTTCATTACGCAGAAAGCCTTCCTTGTCGGCGTCAAGTATGGCGACAAGGGAAACTTCAGGCAAGTCTATTCCTTCACGCAAAAGGTTTATGCCGACGAGAACATCATATTCACCTGTGCGTAAATCACGTAAAAGCTCCGTGCGCTCCATTGTCTCCACTTCGTGATGGATGTAACGCACGCGAATTCCGCAGGAGGCGAAATACTCGGTTAAATCCTCCGCCATTTTTGTCGTAAGAGTTGTTACAATTATGCGTTCGCCACGCGCTGTGCGCTCACGTATTTCGCCGATGATATCATCGATTTGCGTTGCAACAGGCCGAACTTCAACCTCGGGGTCAACAAGCCCTGTCGGGCGGATAATTTGCTCTGCTATGATGGAAGAATGAGAGCGTTCATATTCCGATGGGGTAGCGCTGACGAAAATAACTTGGTTTACCTTTTCCTCAAATTCAGAAAACGCGAGCGGGCGGTTATCGAAAGCGGATGGCAAGCGGAAGCCATAATCAATGAGGTTGCGCTTGCGGGCGGCGTCACCGCCACTCATGCCATGAAGCTGTGGGATGGCGACGTGACTTTCATCTATGAACATAATAAAGTCACGCGGGAAATAATCAAGAAGAGTGAATGGCGTGGAACCGGGCGGACGCCTGGCCAATATGCGAGAATAGTTTTCTATGCCTGAGCAGTATCCAATCTCCCGCATCATCTCAAGGTCGTAGCGCGTGCGCTCCTCTATGCGCTGTGCCTCAATTAGCTTATTCTGTGAGCGGAAATAGTCAATGCGTTCGTACATTTCCGCTTCAATTTCAGCGAGGGCAGCTTCTTTTTTATCCTCGTCGATGACATAATGTGTTGCCGGGAAAATAGCGCAGTAGTTGAGATATTGCTTTACAGCGCCTGTTACAATGTCAATAGCCGATACGCGGTCGATTTCGTCACCGAAAAATTCAACCCGGATGGCTGTTTCAGCCGAGTTTGATGGGATAATGTCAACAGTGTCGCCGCGTATGCGGAATTTCGTGCGCTCAAGGGCAATGTCGTTTCGCTCATATCCTATTGATATAAGGCGTAAACACAGCTCGTTTCTGTCCATTCTCTGTCCCGGACGGACGGATACAAGTTGTTTTTGGTATTCTTTCGGGTCGCCTAAGCTGTATATACATGAAACGCTTGCGACAATAATAACATCGCGGCGTTCGAAAAGAGCAGAGGTAGCACTGTGGCGCAGCTTGTCTATCTCATCATTTATCAACGCGTCCTTTTCGATATACATATCCTTGCCGGGGATATACGCTTCCGGCTGGTAGTAATCATAATAGGAGACGAAGTATTCGACTGCATTTTTCGGGAAAAATTCGCGAAACTCAAGGCAAAGTTGGGCGGCAAGAGTTTTATTAGGGGCGAGGACAAGGGTAGGGCGGTTAACATTCGCGATAACGTTTGCCATTGTGAATGTTTTCCCTGAACCGGTGACGCCAAGTAAGGTTTGAGCTTTTGCACCGGCAAGAATGCCGTTTGTAAGCGTTTCAATAGCCTGTGGCTGGTCTCCGGTTGGCTTATAATCTGATATAAGCTCAAATTTATCAGCCATATCGCTTCACTTCCTTCTCCTTCCCTAAAAAGAAACGTTTGTTCTATATTACCACGATGATAGGTAATTGCAAGAGATAAAAATTGAATAAAAGAATAAAATGAATATCCAATACTATGTTAGTGTTGTTCATACCGCACTGGAATAAAAAGCAATGACTACAAATTAAAAAAACATAATGCCCACCTTGTGGCGGGCAAATGAAAAGCTATGTTATGACATTTTGGACTTTTTTGTTTAAATTAGTCCGAAATGTAGGGGATTAAAGCCATGTGTCGAGCGCGTTTTATAGCAACCGTGAGCTGGCGCTGGTGCTTCGCGCATGTTCCCGTGATTCTGCGGGGAAGAATCTTTGAGCGCTCGCTTACAAACCTGCGAAGACGCGCTATATCCTTATAATCGACATATGATATCTTGTCAGCGCAGAATACACAAATTTTTCTTCTTCTTTTAGTGGGCTGACGAGTAGGACGTTGCTGTGTTTGAGCTGGCGCAGGCTGCTGCTGCGCTGCAGGTGTTTGGGCTGACGTAGCCGCAGGTTGCTGCTGCGCTGCAGGTGTGTTTTCAGTATTTACGATTGCGCTCTCTGTGTTTTCCATATATATTAACCTATTATCCTTTCTGTTTTGCTATTGAATTAGGGCGCTTTGGCTTCAAAACGGCAAGTCGTCATCGCCCTCGATTTCTTCAAATTTAGGCATGGTAGCGGAGCCTCCAGTATAGGTGGGGGCACCATAAGCGTCTGGCGTATAGGAGCCGCTCTGTGAGCCGCCTCCCCCGCCCTTAGAATCGACGAAGAACACTTCATCGACTATGACTTCAGTTGAGTAACGCTTGTTTCCCTGCTGGTCGGTCCACGTTCTTTTTTGAAGCGATCCAGTGACGCAGATGGAACTACCACGTTTGAAATAACGTGTAATAAATTCGGCGTTACCTCTCCAAGCAGTTACGTCAATAAAGTCTGCCTGTTGCCCGCCTTCCTGACTTTTTGATTGGTAATGGCGGTTAATGGCGATGGTAAACGATGTCACAGGTATCCCCGATCCGGTCATCTTAAGCTCAGGATCGGCAGTGAGACGTCCCCCAAGTATTACTTTGTTAAAATTAAAATTAGCCATCGCAACCCCTCATTTATGGTCATTATAATATTGTAATGTTGTTATGCTGGAGTGCTATTATTCTTCGGTGGAATCCTCGGCTGTGTTTTCGCCATCGGCTGCCTTATCTTCTTTCACGACATCTTCATCATCATCAATTTCATCATCTGATTCTTCTGCGTCAAAATCAATGACTTCCTTCGGAGACGAAACATTAAGTTGCTGTTTTTTCTCGTTGACTTTCAGGATAAGGTAACGCATAATACCTTCCGTGATGCCGAACACACGTGTTAGCTCCTCGGTAAAGGAAGGGTCGCTTCTAAAATATATAAGTGTGTAATACCCTTCAGTTTTGTCGTTTATAGGGTAGGCGAATCTGCATTTGCCCCACTCATCAATGGCAACAATTTCACCATGCTCGCTGATGAGCGACCTGAACTTCTCGACCGTGGCTTTTGCTGTTTCCTCTCCTTCCGCAATATCCGTCACGAAGAGAACTTCATAAGTGTTTTTGATTTTCTCCATGTACTATTATACCTCCTCATGGACATAAGACCGCTTGTAATGAAAAGTTCTTTTTTATTTTTATTTTACAGCGGCGGGGAGACACAAAATAGCCGATTATTAAAGCGCTATGTAACCCCTGCCCCTAATTGCACTAAAAGGAGCACATCAGCCCTAAATTCAGCCGAAGAAAGCACAGCGCTTTAACACGCTTTTTGTGTAACAACTAATTATAGCATTGAAAAATTTAGCCGTCAATAAGAAAACAATATATTACTCAAAAATATTTTTATGGTTACAATACATATTGGACAGTGAGATAAAAAGTAGCAGGAATAGGGTACATAAGGTAGAATTAAGTTAACCCAACATAACTTTACCGAAAGGAAGGGCCTATTCCTGCATGAATATAATAACACAAGACATGAAGTACAGGCAACCCTAATTAATTATGCGATGAAATATGGTGTGTCTAAGGCGTCACGGAAGTATGACAAAGCACGGTCATATATATACTTCTGGCTGAATCGTTATGATGGAACACTGAATCATTGGCATGCAAGTCACGAAGACCTCACAGACATCCAAAAGCTCACACTGAGGAAGAACTCAAGCTTATTCGTGATGTTCGGCGCAGGAATCCTAAGCTGGGTATGATAGAGTTCTGGTATCGGCTTAAGGAAAACGGTTATACACGTCCAGTAGGAAGCCTTTATCGCGTCATGAAGAGGCTTGGATACTTTCAAGCAGAAAAACCTAAGAAGAAGTATGTTCCTAAACCTATGGAGCAGATGCAGTATCCGGGACAGAGAGTACAAATAGACGTAAAATTCGTCCCTTCATCCTGCATCGTCAGAAAAGGTGAAAGATATTATCAATTCACGGCAATCGATGAGTATTCCCGTTTGCGTTATCTTGAAGCTTTTGAAGAGAATTCTACATATTCAGCGGCATGTTTTTTGAAGAATGCCGCGGCGTTCTTCAAAAAATACGGATTTGACATCAAATGTGTTCAAACTGACAATGGCTTTGAATTTACAAACAGGTTCTCTCAATCTATGAAAACCCGCCCCACACTTTTTGAGGCTACTGCAGCCAGCATGGGCATTCAGCATAAACTTATCAAACCATATACGCCTCGTCATAACGGCAATGTAGAGTGAAGTCACCGTGAGGATCAGAAGCGTTTCTACTCCTGTCATTCCTTCTACTCTTTTCAGGACTTCAAAAAACAGCTTGCTATTTATCTTTGAAGATCAAATTCTATCCCTATGCGCCCTCTCGGCTACCTTTTTCCTATCCATTTTCTTAATCGTTGACTGTCCAATATGTTTGACAAACCTGCAAAAACAATATATTACTCAAAAAAATTGCATTATTATAGAATAAAAAAGCATTTTTTGCATTGTTGCGCAGAAACGAGCATTAATTTGTAATAACACGAAAAACACCCTCCCGTGACGCTTTCTTTTGCGGGAGGGTGATGTTATTATCAACTAATTCTATTTATTCATTAGCTTCAGTGAAGTATGCCAGTATCTTTTCACAGATTGAATAATCGATCTGATACTTGATGTTAGAGCCCTCAAACTTCAGGTAGATTTTGCTCTCCGTGTTCTCGGTGGTATCGGTACTCTCCGTACTCTCTGTACTCTCTGCACTTTCAGTGCCGTCATTTTCTGAGCTGCTGTCTTCCGATTCTGTATTCGATTCTTCTGTCGCTGTTACAACCGAACCGAATATAAGGGTACAGGACTTATCCTTGACAATCGTCGCTTCGGATACACCGCTTTCAGCATCGACTTTTTCGTACTCTTTATAGTGAATTGTAAGCTTGAGTGTAGGATCGTCAAACCCGTATTTTGCATTGTCATCTTCGCTTTTTTTATAGTCAACGCATGTTTTATATGAAAGTTTGATATCGCGCGTCAGAATATCCATAAGTGACTCAACAGGGTCTTTTTCATCTTTCGATGTATCGCTATCGTCCGTCGTGTCGACCTCGTCCGTTTCATCACGCGGCTCAATCACATAAGTCTGCCCGTTGTATTCAGCAGTTATGTCGACGATATCTTTAAGATTCGGGCCTGGTATTTTATCGGCGCTGAATAATTCCTCTTTCGTATAATCGAAATATTGGAAAAGGGTGTCATTTATACTGTATAGGTATTTATCGCCGTCTTCATAAAAGTAGTAATAACCTGTGACGGGGTTCTTTAAACCGATGACGTATGAGCGCGTGCGGAAGCTATCTTTTGCTTTATCATAATAAGTAACAGATATCTTATAAGTTGGCTCATCAAATCCGTAATCGGAGTATTTCTCAGGATCATAGTCGATTCTACGGAATCCTCCGTAGTCGGAAATGGCGGCTGCCATATACGACACAGTTGTTTGGTCAAGCGGGAAGTCGGGGTCGTCTTCAAGCGTCCACTTCCCGTCGACAACTTTAAATTTCAGCTCCTCCCAATCATGAACGTACGACAGCGCCGACACGTTTTTATAATCCTCATCAATTATTTGAAACGTTCCTTCTACGCCTTTATCATCGGGCATGTCATCACTATTGTCACTGTTGATGTTTCGGACGACGTTATAGACAACTATAAGGGCTAAAACAACAGCAAATGTTACGATAATCGTTATAATTTGCTTTCGTTCTCTCCTTTTATATGAGTTCATGCTT
>JAAYLD010000033.1 GCA_012522015.1 Clostridiales bacterium | reverse complement strand
ATAACAAAAACGTGCATTTATGTCTACGAGGACGATAATCTAAAGCGAAAATATGACGCACATTCCGTCACCGAATATAAATTTACGCCCGGCGTCGGATGTGTCTTTGCTGAATGCACAATCGATGGGCATGACGTCCTTCTCTGCCGCGCAAGCATGGATAAAAAGGACGAAATTGCAGCTATCATGTCCCGGCTCAACAAAATGCTTGAGGCGGGCAAATTTTCATATGATTATGAGGCTGAAATTGATAAAAAATGCCCAAAATGCGGTCGCCCCTTCCCTCCCGGGTCACATGTTTGCCCGCATTGTGTAAAAAAGATCGGGTATCTTGTGCGTCTTTGGGATATCGCGCGTCCGTATAAATATTATATTTTTGCGTCCGTTGCGTTTTATTTTGTAATAGCCGCATTGAACCTTGTTCCACCAAGGCTAAACAGGATCCTTGTTGACAATTACATAAAAGCAACAACAAGGCCTTTTTTATCAGGTTTTATCAGCGTAATTGTGTCAATTTTTCTTGTAAACTTGCTGACGCGTGTGCTCAATATTTTCCGCAGCCTTATTCTTATTAAGGCAAGCAACCGCATGATTGTCGCGCTGCGTGGCATGGTTTTTAATAGAATTCAAATGCTCTCCGTATCGCGCATATCAAAGCGTACAGCAGGCGAGCTTATAAACCGCGTCAACAATGATTCTTCAAGGATACAAAGCTTTTTTACAAATGAGCTTGGTGGAATGATTGAACAGTTGTTGATTCTCATAGCTGTTTCTGTCATTTTGTTTGTTTACAACTGGCGGCTTGCGCTCTTCATTCTTCTGCCGACGCCGGTTGTCATGATATTTTACCGCTTGTTCCGGCGCATAATGCACAGAATGTATGACGTACAATGGCGTGTTGGCTCACAGGCTAACACTATCCTTCACGATATTTTCAGCGGTATACGCGTTGTCAAAGCTTTTGGCATGGAACATCGTGAAATGGCACGCTATGACGAGGCAACACGCAACGAGCGCGATATTCGCATACGCAATGAAACGTTTTACGCCTGCTTTAACCCTTTTGTTGGCTTTTTACTTGGTTTTGGTGAATTCGCTCTTTTATATTATGTCGGAAACAAGGTAGTCGGCGGTACAATGACACTTGGAGAAATGTCTCAGTTTTCCGCTTATGTCAGCATAATATACGGCCCTCTGCTCTGGCTGTCAAATTTCCCGCGGCGGCTTGTTTGGACAATGACGAGCATAGTCAAGGTATTCGATATAATCGATGAAGATATCGATGTTAAAGATGCCCCAGACGCAAAAGATATAGAGATTAAGGGTGAAGTCGAGCTTGAAGGCGTATCCTTTGGTTACGACAACACAGCAAACGTTCTCCGCAACATAAATTTAAAGATTAAACCGGGCGAATTCATTGGTCTTGTCGGTCGTTCCGGCGTCGGAAAGAGTACGCTTATCAATCTTATAATGCGGCTTTACGATCCGGACGAGGGGGTAATCAGAATTGACGGTATTGATGAAAAAGAAATATCTCAAAAGTCCCTGCGCTCACAAATAGGCGTAGTTTTGCAGGAAACCTTCCTTTTTGCCGGCACTGTCTACGATAACATAGCCTACGCAAAACCATCGGCAACGCGCGATGAAGTAATAACAGCATCAAAACTTGCAGGCGCTCATCAATTTATTATGAAAATGCCCGACGCTTACAATACTCGCGTAGGAGAGCGCGGTCATACCCTCTCCGGCGGTGAGAGACAGCGTATAGCCATAGCGCGCGCCCTGCTACACAACCCGCGCATTCTCATCCTTGATGAAGCGACATCGGCTCTTGATACTGAAACGGAAAAGCAGATACAGGATGCCCTGCGCATACTTTCAAAGGACAGAACAACAATAGCAATAGCTCACCGGCTTTCCACCTTGCGAAATGCCACGCGTCTTGTTGTTCTTGATAAGGGCACGATAGCTGAGGTCGGTACACACGATGAGTTAATACAGAAAAAAGGCATATATTATAACCTTGTCATGGCTCAGCGCCAGATGTCAAAAATGAAATAATGTTGCATAGACAAAAACAACCCGAAAGCAAAAGCTTCGGGTTGTTTTTTATTGTAATTAAGTTTTATATAGCGCCATTATTCATTGAGCATAAGGCGTGCACGCTTCATAGCTGCGACGAGGGGCGGAATCAATGCTATATGCAGTATGATGCCCGGTATTGCGTTCACAACAGCTCCGGCCCAAAAAGCTGCAAGGCCGAATTCCGTGTTACTGATTCCGGATATGAATATGATATAGCTTGCCGTACCCCATACGATACGCCCGCCTATCATAGATATTATCAGCGATATATATATGTACAGCAGCTTTTTCGGGAACACACGGTATAATATTCCTGTGAGGAGTCCGTACACAGCAAGCTCAAAGGCCATCGATATATTATTCGGAAACGGCGGCGTAAAAAATATTAAATTACGAAGAAGAGGCGCCGTAAAACCGACGCAAAGTCCCCATGGCCAGCCACAGATGAAGCCGCAAAGCAGAACCGGAATGTGCATCGGAGAAAGAGCGCTGCCGATTTGAGGTATTTGCCCCGTCAAAAACGGAAGCACAAGCGCTATTGCGAGAAACATAGCTGAAAATACAAGCTTTTTAATATGCGGTATAATATGCTGTAAGATTCTTTTTTCTTTTTTTGCTTTCTTTGCCGAGTCCATTGTCACTATCCTTTCATAAATAATAAAAAGCATCGTTTTTCCCTCATGGAAAGCGATGCCTTCTGTACATCAATTAAAAATATATATTTTATGTCGTTCAATGTAAAGCGGGCTTCTGCCCGCGCTACCGGATATGTCCGGTAGAACCCTTTGATATTTTACACTGTAAACGTTATCTTGTCAACTTCAATTTGCAAATCCCTTTTTCATCAGCTCATCATGTTACGGTCATTTGCCAGCCGCTTCAGTTTTGAGATAGCATCGTTTAAAAGTTCCGTCGTTGATACGTCAGAAACACCTGCAACGAGCGTTCCGCAGCGGTTCGTTGGAATGAGTATTCGCGTCGCGTCCGCTCGTGCCACAGCGGCTGCCATCTTTTCCGTAACCTCGCCTAAAAGCGAATCGGCCATGACAATTCCGATCGGGCCTATTATAACATCAGCGCGCCGGCAGGCTACAACGACTGCATTCTCACCTGTCGCCGCATGAGTAGCGCCACCTTTTAACATTGAAGCCGTAGCTGTTGAGTTTGTTCCGACTGCAGTTACTTCAGCTCCCAGCAGCTCGGATGTGATCATCTCGGCAAGCTGACGTCCGAGTCTCCCGCCTTGTCCATCTATGATAAGTATTTTCATTGTAATAAACTCCTATTATAACTTTTCACTAATAGCAGGGCTGCTTTTTATACGTAAACACAGCGGGAAATATCAAAATATGAAGTGAATTTAATTATAACAGGAAATAATGTATTTGTCTATGACCATTCTCTGTAATTTTGGCTGTGTTAGTAGCTATACCCTGTTTTTTACATAAGTTGTTATGGTGTTTCTTGGTATTATTTTTTAAAATTTTCATTTTTATATTGACAGATCGTTATTTACGGTATATGATGATTGCATGCGCTATATCGGCGTAACTAATTTTAAGAGGTATTTCATGTACAAAGACAAAACCCTTGTCTGCAAAGATTGCGGACAGGAATTCACTTTCACTGCCAGCGAGCAGGAATTTTTCGCGGAAAAGGGCTTCACAAACGAGCCACAGCGTTGCCGTAGTTGCCGCAACATACGCAAAGGAGGTTCACGTGAAGGCGCCCCCCGCCAGATGTTCGACGCCGTTTGCGCAGAGTGTGGTAAAAAGTGTAAGGTTCCTTTTGAACCTCAGGATGATCGCCCGCTTTACTGCAGCGATTGTTTCAGAAAAGTCAGACAGTAAACTTATGAAAATACAAAAAGCGCGCCCTGTTAGGGGCGTGCTTTTTGTTCGCCATGAGGACTTCCCTTTAATACTGTTGTGTTGACAATATATTTATTTTTAATTATCATTTATTTATTGTGATTTTTAGATTAGCAATAATGAAAGGGCCCTCTGATGTATAAAACACTTTTAAAAAGTGTGGGTAAATATAAAAAAACAGCAACCGCTACACCTGTTATCATAGCTGCAGAAACAGTTATTGAAGCGCTTATACCATTTACGACAGCGAAACTTGTAAACGAAATAAAAGGTGGCTGCGACTACTCCGTTATTGTTAAATATGGAGCAATGCTATTTATAATGGCATGTTTGTCACTTGTGCTCGGAGGTGCGGCTGGTTACACTTCCGCTATAGCCGCCTGCGGCTTTGCTCGTAACCTTCGCCGTGATATGTTCTATAAGGTGCAAACATATTCATTTGAGAATATTGATAAATTTTCATCTTCCTCGCTTGTTACGCGCATGACAACAGACGTAACGTACGTGCAACATGCTTTTTTGACAGTTATTCGTCTGGCTATACGTTCACCGCTTGTGTTTTTATTTGCGATAATCATGGCATATATAATGGGTGGTTCCCTTTCTGCTATGTTTGTCGTAATCGTGCCGCTTCTTGCTTTCGGGCTTTTTATGATAACAAAAAAAGCAATGCCCGCTTTCCGCAGCGTCTTCCGTAAATATGACCGAATGAACGAGTCGATTGAGGAAAATGTCATCGCCATACGCGCTGTTAAAGGATTTGCCCGCGAGGAATACGAAAAACAAAAATTCAACAACGCCGCACTTGAAATAAAGCGCGATTTCACAAAAGCCGAGCGTATTGTCGCCCTGACTGCGCCACTCATGCAGAGCTGTATATATCTCAATATGCTCATTGTTTTGTTTTTTGGCTCAAAGATTGCTATATCGAGCATGGGTGTCGATCTTGACGTTGGTCAGATTTCTGCGATGTTAACATACGGCATTCAAATACTTATATCGCTCAACATGCTCTCTATGGTTTATGTGATACTTACTATATCTGTGGAGTCAATTCGACGTATCAGCGAAGTTCTTGAAGAGGTGCCTGTAATTACAAATCCAAAAGACCCCATTTATGAAGTAAAAGACGGTTCTGTTGATTTCATCGGCGTCAACTTCAAGTATTCAGCGCACGCTGAACGTTATGCGCTGCAAAACATTAATCTTCATATTAAATCCGGCGAGACGGTCGGTATCCTTGGCGGAACCGGCTCCGGTAAATCATCGCTCGTACAACTAATCCCGCGTCTTTATGACGTAACTGAAGGTGTTGTCAAAGTCGGTGGCATTGATGTGCGTAAGTATGATCTTGAGACACTTCGCAATAATGTTGCTGTTGTCCTACAAAAAAACGTGCTTTTCTCCGGGACAATCAAGGAAAACTTACTCTGGGGCAACGAAAATGCGACCGATGAAGAAATCCGAGAGGCTTGTCGGCTTGCCTGCGCTGACGAATTCATAAACTCATTCCCCGACGGATACAACACAAAAATTGAACAAGGCGGCACAAATGTATCAGGGGGTCAAAAGCAAAGGCTGACAATAGCGCGTGCTCTGCTTAAAAAGCCGAAGATTCTTATCCTTGATGACTCAACAAGTGCCGTTGATACGCGCACGGATGCCAAAATACGCCACAGCTTCCGCGAATATATTCCGTCAACAACAAAAATCATCATCGCTCAGAGAATAGCCTCCGTTATTGATGCTGATAAAATCGTTGTCATGGACGGCGGCTCTATTGTTGATATAGGCACACATGCGGAGCTGATAGAAAGATGCGAAATATATCGTGAAACTTACGATCAACAGATAAAAAAATCGAGGAGTAGTGCAGCTAATGTCGGAGTCTGAAGTTATGGAAACACAAAAGCCGAAGGCTAAATTGGGTACCTTTCTGAGAATTATTAAAACTTTATTCTCTTACTATCCAGTTTTATTGCCTATTACAGCTTTTTGCTTTATATTTACAGCTGCTGTAAGTTCAATCCCACCGCTTTTCTTCCAGCAGGTAATATCGGTTATTCAGGATAGTATTCACACCGGAGATTGGGCTACGGCAAAACCGGTAATATTATCGAGGCTTTCGATACTTGCTCTTTTTTATTTGCTTGCTGTAATATCAATTGCTATTTGCCGCCAGCTAATCGTTGTGATAACACAGGGGTTCCTTTACCGCATACGCCGAGCAATGTTTGATGGAATGCAGGGGCTTCTCATACGTTATTTTGACACGCATAAGCATGGCGATATAATGAGCCATTATACAAACGACACAGATACGATGCGGCAGCTGATATCTGAGTCGCTTCCGATGCTTTTACAGTCCGCTGTAATCGTTATTACAGTCTTTTTTGTCATGCTTTATTTCTGTATATGGCTTACAATTCTTGTCGTAATCGGCGTCATTGCTATGCTTTTTGTGACACGAAAGCTTGGCGGGGGTTCGGCTCAATACTTCAAGCGCCAGCAGAAATCATTAGGTGAAGTTGAAGGCTACATACAAGAAATGATTAACGGCCAGCGCGTTATTAAGGTTTTTAACTATGAGTCGCAAGCCGGAGCCGATTTTGCGCGCATTAATGATGTTCTTTATGAGCACAGTTATCGCGCTAACGCATATTCAAATATGCTTGGCCCAATTATTATAAATATCGGCAATGTCCTCTATGTCCTTGTTGCCATGTTAGGCGGCTTGCTCTTAATCTCAAACGCGCCAAATATCAGTCTTTCAGGACTACCAATGGGAATAAGCATTGTAGTACCGTTTCTCAATATGACAAAGCAGTTTACAGGCAACGTCAACACAGTGGCGCAGCAGGTAAACTCCATTGTTATGGGGCTTGCCGGTGCGGAGCGTGTATTCATGCTGATGGATGAAGAACCTGAAACTGATGATGGCTACGTCACGCTTGTAAACGCCAAAATCCAGCCAGATGGTACTATCACAGAAACCACCGAGCGCACAGGTCAATGGGCATGGCGCCATCCTCACAGCGACGAGACAGTCACATATACACCGCTTGCAGGTGATGTAATACTTGATCATGTTGACTTTAGCTATGAAGAAGATAATCCGGTGCTGTTTGACATAACAGTACACGCAAAGCCGGGGCAAAAGGTTGCCTTTGTTGGCGCAACAGGTGCCGGAAAGACAACGATAACAAACCTCATTAACCGCTATTATGACATTTCTGACGGGAAAATACGATACGACGGCATAAACATCAATAAAATAAAAAAAGGCGATCTCCGTCGCTCCCTTGGCATTGTTCTTCAAGATACTCACCTTTTCTCGGGAACCGTTATTGACAACATACGTTACGGGCGTCTTGACGCTACTGACGAGGAATGTATAGCCGCAGCAAAACTTGCCGGAGCCGATGGTTTTATAACTCGTCTCCCTGATGGCTATCAAACGGTTCTATACGGCAACGGTGCGAACCTTTCACAGGGCCAGCGCCAGCTTATAGCAATTGCTCGTGCCGCTGTCGCCGATCCGCCTGTCATGATACTTGACGAAGCAACATCATCAATCGACACGCGAACAGAAGCAATTGTTCAGCGTGGAATGGATCAGCTAATGAAAGGGCGCACAGTATTTGTTATAGCTCACAGGCTTTCAACTGTTATGAATTCTGACGTTATTATAGTGCTTGACAACGGGCGTATCATTGAACGCGGCAGTCACGATGAGCTTATAGCCCAGCGCGGCACTTATTATCGTCTTTACACCGGCGCTTTTGAGCTTGAATAAGTCTATAAATATTTAAATCCCTACCCTAATTTAATTAAATAAGGCACCGGCAGCGTTAATAAAGCTGCGGGTGCCATTATTTTAAGTGAAAAAGATAGCCGCTGCCACTAAAATTGGTGGCAGCGGCTTTTATTTTTGCGTTTACTCCTCTGCAGTATTAATAATACAAGTAAGCTACTTACTTAATATTATTAGTCATGCTTTTTAACGAGAGCAACACCAAATGTCGCTGTGAGAGTAACGATAACAGCAGCAGCGCCTGTCATAACAGAGCGGCAGCCCTTCTTCTTTTCTTCAGTATCACTTGTGCCAGTGTCGTCGGCTGTTTCTTCACCCTGCGTATCGGTGGTATCGGGGGCTTCTGTATCCTCAGATTTTGTATCTTCGGATTTTGTTGTTTCCTCTTCTACTTCACCGCCCTGAGCAGCGTAAAATGCGAGAACCTGCTCTTCTTCCATAGCATAGTCGTATACGTAGAACTCATCGATATAGCCCTCGAAGAATTCGCCAGTATCAGTCCAGTTGGCCTTGCCTATCTGGAATATGCTGTTTTCACCAAAGATCTCTGGAAGTGTTTCACTGCTTAGCATGTAGTCTGCTTGCCACTCACCGTTGACATAAAGCGTAAAGCTTGTTTCAGTGAATGTAACCGTTACCATCTTCCATGTGTTACCATCAATAGGAGTGGAAAGAGACGGTGTACGTGATGCAGCACTATCAAGGTAATAACGCTCAATTGTGATGCTTGTGTTTTCAAGACATCCTAAATACTTCTCAGAGAGGTATGTCTGAGGATCAGAATTCGGGGCAATATAGAAGGACCAGTTGGGGCCTATTCCGTCTGTATTGCTCCAGAACGAAATTGTAAGCTCGTTCTGATCCTTGAGAAGAGGCGAACCATCTTCCTTCGTTACATTGAGGAAGTATGCGCCGCCGGAAAAATAAAGAGCCTTACCGGAATGAGCTTCAGAATCAAACACAATATCATCATTGCTGCCTGTGGAACTTGATGCAACAGCTATGCCGCCTTTGAGGCCGTTGTCAAGATCGTCAAACGAGAAATACGCAATGTAGTCCGACGGAATTTCAGCCGCCGACGTCGTTATAGCAAGTGCAAAAAGAGCTGCAGCTGCTATAACTATTGCGAGTACCTTTTTCATTTCAAAATCCTCCGTTTACAATTTGTTTTCACGCAATGGCCTTTAGACAAAATCACACGTATTTATTTTAATTAAATAGTTTAGTAATGTCAAGCCTAAATACATAAAGATTTTGTTTATATTAACATATTAAAATTTTTTAAATAACCTATTTTTTTTCTTTATAAAATAATATGCACAAATACTTTATACATATTCAGACCACATTATTCCGTGGAATAATATGGCCTGAAATAGTCTTGTGGATGTTTAAAATATCAACTTTGAGTTAATTTTCCAAGTACGACCTAAACGCTTCCTTTACAGCTCCGGTATCATCGCACATAATAAGTGCGACACAGCGCCCGTATGACACGACAGAAGCCTTGCTGGCTGCATCAGCAGATACTTTATTATGCTGCCGTACTTTTCTTACTTAATAGCTTAATTATACAATTATTATTCTTCATAAACTGTCAAAGAATCGTCTTTAATGCCGTTATCAGCCGTTTCTTCAGCTTCGCTTTTATTATCATCTTTTTTATTGATATTTTTAACTTTATCAATTAAGTCATAAAGCATATTGCTTCCTCGGCTTATGATTAATCCTGTTATTATATACTCCAGTGCTTTATTTACAGAATCATTTTTAAATGCCATTATAGGAATATGGAATAATTCCATAATGCTTACCTTGGTAAAGATAGACAATAAAATCCCTGATATAATAGTCAACAATCGTGTTAATTTTCTTTTATATATGTAAAGATTTGATTTTGTTTTATTGAGATGTTCTTTGTTTTTACGTCGTTCACACAGCAAAAAGCAGTCATTATAAATATTTTTAAAAATGTTTATAATGCTCTCATTTAAAGCAGCAAGAATCACGGCTGATGTAAATATTTGAAAATTTATCTCGACCATACAGATTTAATTCCTTTTTTTGCACATAAATATGCACATCAACCGAAAACTATGTTTCAACTGATTTTTTCATCTTATTATTTTCAGACAATAGAATACTGGTCTTTTTGAGTAGTAATCCTGATCAATATAAAGAGTTTCATTAAATATAAATTACACTGTAATTTAGCAGTACCGAATAATATATTCGGCAGCTTGCTCAGGTGAAATTTCCGATACATCGACTTTATGTGTATTCAGTTTTTCGTATAATGATATGCGCTCAATACTTCTTTTAATAATATCTTCAGTACGAATGCCGGCATCGACATCCTTTCTTAGGCGCGCTTGCAGTGCCGCCTCACTACACACCAAAGATATCGTGTGAACCTTACAGTTTTGTGTGTTTATGTGTGAAATAATATAGTCAACAGTAGCCTCTTCATGCATAACCCAGCAAAAGACAATGTTTTCATAAAGAGAGCACTTAATAAAGTTGTTTAAAAGAAAGCAGATGTTTTCCAGCACCATTTGCTTTGTTTCATCTGTCACCTGAAAAGGGTGCATATCCCAGCACCAATCTCCGTCAAGAAAAACACAGTTGCTTAATTTATATTTCATAATTTGGCAGGTGGCAGTTTTCCCTACCCCCATTGTTCCGCCAATCAAATATATGTTTTTCATACTCAAATAAATCCCAATTTTTAGTTTATCAAATCATAAAAAAGTTTATGACTCCGTGCGCTAATACTGTTGCCCAGCAGTTTTTCGTTTTAAGTCTAATAAACCCAAGCACTGTTCCATAACCAACTCCTGCCGCAATCTTTAGCAGCTGTAGTGGTTCCCAATTCCCCCACATCATATCCGGAATAATATTCCGGAATAATATAAAATAAATGCCATATTGTAAACAAAGCGATATTCCAAATATAAATATGTAGTTCTTTTGTCATTGTGGCCTCAAACCTTCCCCAGATATAGCCCCTGAAAAGCACCTCCTCAAAAACCGGCGTTACAATACTGCTAAAGAGAATTGTCAAAACATATGTGATTCCATTGATATAATTGGTTGGCGCGGCAATATAAATCGCTGCTGCAATAATTGTTACGATTATATACTTTTTGTGGAATTTCTCAGGGAAAAAGGATAGTGGCTGCCTCCTTATTTTCACATAAAAAATTAGTATAATTGTCAAAACGATCATCACTACATAGTGACCATATTTCTGCTGAACCGTGTATCCGGGAAATTAAGTGCAATAAGCCACTCAAAAAACTCCATAATTCCCTGTAATGCTATCATCAAAATAAAAGCTTCTGTTATGGCTATTATTTTATTTTTAGAATTTGTATTTTTCATATCTACCACAAAATCTTAATTAAAATTAATGGAAATAGGCACAGCTTCGCTCAAGGTCACATACTACCTTAAACTACTCCTGTGCCATCGGTTTATTTACCTAAAAAACAGTCACCTCAAACGTTTTTTCTATATAAAACATCTCTTTTGTTATCTTTAAATATCGTTTGCAGTTAAATTATAACACTGTTTCCTGTGACATTCAACCTTGAAAATTGCTTTTTGCCCCTTCCCTCCACCAATCTTCACCAATCTCTTAACTTGTATTATCATAGAACACGTGCAGTGCATATAATACCTTATACTAATTATAAATTCCATTCCCTACGAAGCCGTCGCAAAACCCGTTTGAAGGGTTACATGACGGTCATAGCGTCGACGATGATATCACCGTCAAAGGGTTTGCCATTCTTAGCAAATATTCCTGCAATAGCATACCCAGACGGTATGTAAAAAATATTCATAGAATTAATGATTATATATCCTATATATTTATTTTCTCGATAGATATGCAAACATTAATCATATAACTGCTGAAACGTTAGTTGTATTATATTCACAAACACTTTTTGTTAAAATAATTTGCTTTTTTTAAAAACGATATTGACAAAAATAAATCCTGCATATTATAATACCTCTTGACAGTAATAACCTTGAGCTGTACAATGTTTAAAGAATTTGGGCAATGGCGCCTTCGAGGTTGCTATTGCCCTTGTTCATTAATCAGGAGGCTGATTTTTTTATGACTAATCTAACTGAGATCTTTGGTAGTCATGTTTTCAATGACAGCGTTATGCGCACTCACCTTCCAAAAGAAATATATAAACAGCTCAAGAAAACTATAGATGAAGGCACCGAGCTTAACATTGAGGTCGCCAATGTTGTCGCAACCGCAATGAAAGACTGGGCTACTTCGCTTGGCGCCACACATTATACACACTGGTTTCAGCCGATGACTGGCATAACAGCTGAAAAACACGACAGCTTCATATCACCTGCCTCTAATGGCAAGGTTCTTTTAGAGTTTTCAGGCAAAGAGCTTGTAAAGGGCGAGCCAGATGCGTCAAGCTTTCCGTCCGGCGGTCTGCGCACCACATTTGAGGCGCGCGGATACACAGCATGGGACCCAACATCATATGCTTTTGTTAAAGGAACAACTCTCTGCATACCAACAGCATTTTGTTCCTATGACGGTAAAGCTTTGGATAAAAGAACGCCTCTTCTCCGCTCGATGGAAGCACTTAACCGGCAGGCGCTTAGAATACTTAGGCTTTTTGGCCAAAACGACGTTAAATGTGTAAAAGCATATGTTGGCGCCGAGCAGGAATATTTCCTTATCGACGAGAACATGTATAAAAAGCGTAAAGACCTAAAATTTACCGGCAGAACTCTCTTTGGTGCAAAATCTCCCAAAGGACAGGAACTTGATGATCATTACTTCCGCTCAATAAAGCCGCGCGTGGCGGCATTCATGAAGGATTTGAACGAAGAGCTTTGGAAGCTTGGAGTTTTAGCAAAAACCGAACATAACGAAGTTGCGCCTTCCCAGCACGAAATTGCGCCTTTGTTTACAGTAGTGAATATTGCAACAGACCACAATCAGATTATAATGGAGATCTTGCAGCATGTCGCGCAGCGTCACGGGCTTGTATGCCTGCTCCATGAAAAGCCGTTTTCCGCTGTAAACGGTTCCGGTAAGCATAATAACTGGTCGCTTCATACCGATACCGGCGTCAATCTGCTTATGCCGGGCGATACACCATATGAAAACGCGCAATTCTTACTCTTCCTCTGCGCTGTAATTCAAGCTGTAGATGAATATCAGGATTTGATTCGTCTTTCTGTTGCAACTGCTGGCAACGATCATCGCCTTGGCGAAAATGAAGCTCCACCTGCTATCGTATCTATATTCCTTGGAGATGAGCTTACAGCTATACTTGATGCAATCGAGAATGACACACCTTACACGCATCATGAAAAAACTCAGCTTCGGCTCGGAGTTGACGTCTTGCCGCCGCTTCCAAGGGATACAACTGATAGAAACCGTACTTCTCCCTTTGCCTTCACCGGAAATAAATTTGAATTTCGCATGGTTGGTTCATCAGACTCAATAGCATGCGCCAACATCATGCTCAATACTGCCGTCGCAGAAATACTCTCAAGGTATGCTGACCGCTTAGAGGGCAAATCGGACTTTAATAATGAACTTCATAACTTAATCCGCGATACTATTAAAGCTCATAAGCGCGTAATATTCAATGGCAACGGATACGACGAAACATGGGTTGAGGAAGCAACAAAGGTACGCGGGCTCCTAAATCTTAAAACAACCCCGGACTGCTTGCCTTACCTCATTTCTGAGAAAAATGTGAGTATGCTTACCCGTCAAAAGGTATATACGAAAGAAGAGCTTTACTCACGTTACGAGATACTCCTTGAGAATTACTGCAAAACAACAAACATTGAAGCTCTTACAATGATTGATATGTCACGCAAAGAGATTCTCCCCGCCGTGACATCTTATATAAAAGAACTCGCCTCAACAGCAGCAGCGAAAAAGGCTTTTTGCGAATCAATAAGCTGCTCATATGAAGAAAAGCTTGTCAAACATCTTTCAGCCCTTGTTGAAATTATCGACATGCGCACAAACGAACTTGAAAATATCCTTATCAATGTTAAGGAATCCTCCAATATAAGCGAGCTTTCTTGCGCTTTCCGTGATAAGGTTCTTCCTGCAATGCAAGCATTGCGCATTGTTGCCGATGATGCTGAAAGCATAACTGCCGAAAAATTTTGGCCGTATCCTACATATGGGGACTTGCTTTTTAGCGTAATATAATGTATAATATAAAGAAACTTATCCGACTTTTTTATCGGATAATACAATTACTTGTCAATTCAATAATAATCTAATATGGCAATGACCGAGAGAAGTACCGGTGGGGGTTTGCGAACAGAGAGTACGGGTAGGTGAGAGCCGTGCCGCGAAGCCACCGGGAATAACACCCGCGAGCTGTGATCCGAAAGCTATTGTCTTATTTTAATTTAAGACATGGTTAGTAGGTGATCCGTGTCCCGCGCGTTAAGCGGTAAGAGGTTTCCTTCTTATATGTATTTATTACATTTATAATCATAATTAAGAGGGGAACGAAGAAAGGTGGCACCACGGAATAACGGCATCCCGTCCTTATCACGTCGATAAACGGGGTGCCGTATTTTTTATATATTCCGAAGGAGACTAAAGCATGTGTACTGTTTTTGGCATTTGCAAAAGCAAATTAACTGAAGATGATATTTATCCTTTCCTCGCAAGAACTGCTTCACGAGGTCCGGACAAAGAACGGTTTTTGAGAAGCGGTAACTGTATTCTTGGATTCCAGCGTCTTACTATCATGGGGCTGACAGATGAAGCAATGCAGCCGTTTACACTAAATGGGCGAAGCGTTGTTTGCAACGGTGAAATATATGGTTTCCGCAGCATAAAGCGCAAACTTGAGAGTGAATACACGTTTAAAAGCGATTCCGACTGCGAACTGCTTTTGCCGCTCTACGAAAAATATGGCGTCGATATGTTCCGCCGACTTGACTCGGAGTTTGCCTTAATTATTAGTGATCCCGAACGCGATGAAATAATCGCTGCGCGAGATCCGATAGGCATTCGACCGCTGTTTTACGGTTATTTGCCTGATGGCGGCCTTGTTTTCGCAAGCGAAGCTAAAAACCTTGTTGGGCTTTGCGAAAAAATAATACCGTTCCCACCCGGGCATTACTGTATAAACGGTAAATTTTACTGCTATCGTGATCTGTCCCGTCCCATAACTGAAAAGGGCGGCGACCTTGATGAAATCTGCACAAACATTCGTGAAAAACTCATTGCCGGTGTCGAAAAACGCCTTGACTCTGATGTGCCGATAGGCTTCCTCCTCAGCGGAGGGCTTGATTCTTCCCTTGCATGCGCCATTGCAGCGAAAATACTAAAACAGCCGCTTAGAACTTTTTCAATTGGCATGGATGTTGACGCTATCGACCTCAAGTATGCCCGCGAAGTGGCTGAATACATTGGAAGCGAGCACACCGAAGTCATTATGACAAAGGATGATGTCATAAATGCGCTTGAGCCTGTCGTTGCCGCCCTCGGCACCTATGACATAACGACGATACGAGCCAGCATCGGTATGTATCTCGTATGTAAATGGATACACGAAAACACAGATGTCCGTGTCCTCCTGACAGGTGAAATATCCGACGAGCTTTTCGGGTATAAATATACTGACTTTGCGCCGGATGCCGCGGCTTTTCAGGCGGAAGCAGAAAAGCGATTACGCGAGCTTCATTATTATGACGTTTTACGCGCCGACCGGTGCATCTCCGTCAACTCGCTTGAGGCGCGCGTACCATTTGGAGACCTTGACTTTGCAGATTATGTTATGAGAATAGACCCAGCTTTAAAAATGAATACATACGGCAAAGGCAAATACCTCTTGCGCCGCGCATTTATCGGCGATTGGCTGCCTGAAACAATCCTATGGCGTGAAAAAGCAGCGTTCAGCGACGCTGTAGGCCACTCGATGGTCGATGTTCTTAAGGCTTATGCTGAATCTCTTTACACAGACGAGGAATTCGAGACACTCAGGGCAAAATACACTCACGCGCAGCCCTTTACAAAGGAGTCGCTTTTGTACCGTGAGCTCTTTGAGAAATATTATCCCGGTCAGTCTCATATGATACCTGACTTCTGGATGCCAAATAAAAACTGGGAAGGCTGCAACGTCAACGACCCATCAGCCCGCGTCCTCTCAAACTACGGCGCAAGCGGTAAATAAAATAATAGAATTATCAATCAGTGTTTCTATTATTGAAAAAGAATCCGAGCCTTTAAAAAGACCCGGGTTCTTTTTACTGCGGTGTTGATTAAGTATTCCCTTTTGCGCTTATGCAAAGAAGGCATGATTGCCGATTGTCATTACGTATTCGCGGTTGCGTCCTGCCCAACACGTGTTCATGATTTGGACTGTCGAGAAGTATAGGATATCGTCATTGATAATATACCCCTCCATGCAAATCTTCGCTGCTATGATACTTTCATTTGTTGGTGTGTTATAAATAGTACCATTAGAGATAGGAGTGAACTGAACACCATTCTTGCGGTCAAATATTACGCCATATATAGTGTTCGGGTAATCCGGCGACTTAATTCTGTTGTAAATAACTGCGCCGACAGCAAGCTTACCAGCGAGTGGTTCTCCTTTGCTCTCCGCGCTGATGATTCTTGAAAGCCAATAAAGATCTTCAGATTTGTAATATGTCGACCCTCTTTCTATTGCGCGTGTAGCGCTGCCGACTGTGACGCTCCTTGTCTCCCCCGTCCACGTTACTGATGCGCCAAGCGATTTGGCAAGCGGACGTACTGCCGTCATCGTTCTACCGTCTTTTATATAGTTTTTTGCATAGCACCAAATGTATCTGCCATTGGCAACAATATATGACTGGCCATCGGTGACGGTAAGCGTCAGGTCACTTGTTTTGACTGTCGCAGTTCTTTTTTCTGCATTCCACGTAATTGAAGCTTTACCGTTTGTAAGTTTCGTCATGAACGAACGCAGAGGAACGCAAGTCACACCGCCAACAAGCTGTGCGCCTGTTATTTTCGACCCATTTACACTGACATTTACGCTGTCTGCAGCTTCTACAGCAAAAGACTGTGTCAGTGCCATCACAACCGCAATAGTTACAGCTGCTAAAAATAGCGACGCAAGCCTCATGAATTTGTGCTTGCGAGTCAAAATACGATTATATTTTGTTTTTGTCGTCATCCTCTTCATCGCCCTGTCTTCAAACCTCCTTTTCTGTTTAACATTCAATTAATGGAACATAATCTATCACTTCTCGCAAGTGATGTGGTCTTTCTACAATTCTAACATTGCCAAGGAACCGCCGCAATGAAATATTTTTACCCCTACTTCCATATTATTGATTTTTTAGTACTTGTGAGTATGGAAGTGCTGTTTTGCTGCTCCGTTTTGTTTTTGTCGGATGCTCTGTTGCTCGCATTACCATTTTATACATAGATAAAACAGCAAGAGTGTTGAGAATTGTCATAACTCCGACAACTGTGTCAGTTAGCCCCCAGAGAAGGCGTGTCCCTGCAACAGACCCTGCGATGGTACAAAATATAAATAAAAATGTATATGCCCTTCTGCATCCCTTTCCTGCACCAAGATAGCGCATAGCGCTTTTGCCGTAAAAATGCTGCGAGAGAAGCGTTGCATATGCGAAAACGTATACTATAATCGCAAGAGCGGCATATGTCCAGCCGCCAAGGTAAACAGCAAAGCTGTCTGAAGCGGACGTCATTGCATTGACGTTTATCGGCACTGTGCCTGAAGGATTCGCCAGAAGCACAACAACAGCAGTTAGCGTGCATATGACAATCGTGTCAACAAACACTTCAAATATGCCAAGACACCCCTGCGCTGTTGGTGACACGGCGTCCGCGCACGCATGTGCTGTCGGCGACGTACCTAATCCCGCTTCGTTTGTAAGCGTTCCGCGAAGCATTCCATACCGAACGGCACGCGATATTAAGAGCCCTGCGACACCGCCAACGGCAGCGTCAGGGGTGAAAGCACTCTTAAATATTAATGAAAATACTCCGGGAACACCGTCATAACCGGCGATTATAACGGCAGTACACATTAAAATATAAACACCAGACACAATAGGTATAATTGATACTGTCATAGCGGATATGCGAACTACACCACCAGCTACAACAACAGCAACAAGCGCCGCCGTTAATATGCCGACGACAACAGCAGGCACACCCGTGGCATCTTTCACAGCAGCAGCCGCTGCGTTTATTTGCAGTATGTTGCCTGTTGTCAGCGAGTTTACAGCACACAAAATAGCAAAAAACGATGCCACGGCACGCGATAAATGCGGCGGCAGTGCAAGTCCTCCCTCAAAATAATATGGCGCACCGCCGTAATATCTCCTGCCTTTGCTGCTCGGCTCACGACGTCGAAACCACACTGCAAGCGCTGTTTCAGCGTACTTAACCGGCATTGCAAAAAAAGCGCCAGCCCACATCCAAAACACAGCACCAGCGCCACCATATGCTATCGCCGCCGTTACTCCAGTTATATTACCTACGCCAAGCGTTCCTGCAAGCGCCATTGACATAGCACGAACCGGCGACATTCCGCCGTCACTGCGGCTAAACATCAGCTTAATTGTTTTTATTGGATGAAGAATATAAAAAACCTTAAGTTTAAATGCAAAAAACAAACCTGACGCGGTAAGTACCCATGACATAAGTATGCCAAGCGCTCCCGCCAGCTCTTCCAGCATCTTTGTCATACATATAGGTTCCCCCTAATTATAAAGTTAATATTTATTTATATATATTCGTATTCTCCCTCACACATGCACATACAATAAATTGCACGTTTTTTGACGTTTTTACTCATATGTTTAATAAACAAACCCACAATAAAAAATTGTTAATTAAGTGTGAATTATACTTATGACCGCTTGATTTTTATGTGGTTATTATATACAATAATAATCGTGCGTTAGCACTCACGTTGCAAGAGTGCCAATACATTGGAAAATATTTAGGTAAAAGTAATAAAAATTTAAGGAGGAGCTTCAAGCATGACTATTAAACCGCTTTTTGACCGTGTTGTTGTCAAGCAGGTAGAGGCAGAGGAAACAACAAAAGCGGGTATTATTCTTCCCGGTTCTGCGAAGGAAAAGCCTCAGTTATTTGAGGTTGTTGCCGTTGGCCCCGGCGGTGAAGTTGATGGTAAAAGTACAACGATGACAAGCCAACCCGGTGACAAGGTCATCATAAGCAAGTACGCCGGTACGGAAGTAAAGATTGACGGCGTCGAATACAATATAGTTCGCCAG
Organism: Clostridiales bacterium; assembly: GCA_012522015.1. Classification (GTDB taxonomy): domain Bacteria; phylum Bacillota; class Clostridia; order Oscillospirales; family CAG-272; genus DTU064. The sequence continues at coordinate 11,298 of JAAYLD010000033.1, read as the reverse complement.
GGCGATATTCTCGCCAAAGTCGAATAATTGACTCATATTAAGTCGGAGGTGTTTATTAGTAATGGCAAAAGAAATTCTTTACGGCAGCGAAGCAAGAGCCGCTTTCCTCGCGGGCGTAGATAAACTTACAAATACAGTAAAAATCACACTTGGTCCGAAGGGCAGAAATGTTGTCCTCGGCAAAAAATATGGAAGCCCTTTAATTATTAACGATGGCGTAACAATAGCAAAGGATATAGAGCTTGATGATCCCGCAGAAAATTTGGGTGCACAGCTTGTTAAGGAAGTTGCGACTAAGACGAATGACGCTGCTGGCGATGGCACTACAACAGCCACCCTGCTCGCTCAAGCGTTGATTCAGGAAGGAATGAAGAATGTCGCAGCTGGCGCAAACCCAATGGATCTACGCCGCGGTATTCAGAAAGCTGTTGCTAAGGCAACTGAATGCCTGAAGGCAAACTCCTCTAAGATCAGCGGCACAGCAGACATTGCACGTGTCGGTACAATTTCCGCCAGTGACGAGGTTATCGGCACACTTATCGCTGATGCGATGGAGAAAGTTACCTCTGACGGCGTAATAACCGTTGAAGAATCGAAGTCCGCAGAGACATACTGCGAAGTTGTCGAAGGAATGCAATTCGACCGCGGATATCTTTCTCCCTACATGGCCACAGACATGGAAAAAATGGAGGCCGTGCTTGAGGAACCGCTTATCCTCATCACCGATAAAAAGATCTCTAACATACAAGAAATACTCCCACTGCTTGAAAAGGTTGTTCAGAGCGGTAGGAAACTTCTCATTATCGCTGAAGACGTTGAGGGTGAAGCTCTCACGACACTTGTTCTCAACAAGCTGCGCGGCACATTCATTTGCGTTGCCGTAAAGGCCCCGGGCTTTGGCGACAGACGCAAGGAAATGCTCCGCGATATCGCTATCCTGACTGATGGTCAGGTCATCACTGAGGAACTTGGTCTCGAGCTTAAGGAAACTACACTTGATCAGCTTGGTAATGCACGTCAAGTTAAGGTTGACAAGGAAAACACAATCATTGTCGGTGGCGCTGGTAAATCCGAAGATATTAAAGCACGCATTGCCCAGATTAAGACCGCTATTGAGACTACAACAAGCGAATTCGACCGCGAGAAGCTTCAGGAGCGTCTTGCAAAGCTTTCTGGTGGCGTTGCCGTTATCAAAGTCGGAGCTGCTACCGAAACTGAGATGAAGGAAAAGAAGCTCCGCATTGAGGACGCTCTTAACGCGACAAGAGCTGCCGTTGAGGAAGGTATCGTTCCGGGTGGCGGAATAGCCTATGTCAACATAATTGATGATGTTGCGAAGCTTCTTGATACCGTCGATGGCGACGAAAAGACAGGTGTAAGGATAGTTCTCAAGGCTCTTGAAGCACCGCTTCGTCAGATTGCTGAAAACGCTGGCTTTGAAGGCTCTGTCGTCGTTGACAAGGTTAAGAGCAGCGGTAAGCGTAGCTATGGCTTTGACGCTGCAACCGAGCAGTACAGAGACATGATGGAAGCTGGTATTGTCGACCCGACAAAGGTTGCGCGTTGCGCGCTTGAAAACGCAGCTTCTATCGCTTCAATCGTACTGACAACAGAATCTCTTGTTTACGATAAGCCCGAGCCTCCAGCAGCTCCTGCTGCAAGCGCTGCCGGTATGAATGATATGTATTAATATAACCTTATATTAATTAAAAAACCAAGCGAAACAAAGCTAATAAGCGAGAGCTTTCCTAAAGATCGGGGTACCGCCACATTATGACGGTACCCCGATCAAAAAAATACTTTGTATATGTAATATACCGGCAATATTCAAAGGTATTTAACAATTCATATTTAGCTACATAACACATTAAAAATATGATATGTCTATAATATTTTTGGCTTGACAAACAAAGCATACGGTGATATAATGTCACGTGTAGCGGAAAATGCCGCTGTGGCGTAATCGGCAGACGCAGCGGACTTAAAATCCGCCGGAGTAAAATCCGTACCGGTTCAAGTCCGGTCAGCGGCATCATATAGCGCGGAGTGGAGCAGTCTGGTAGCTCGTTGGGCTCATAACCCGAAGGTCGGAGGTTCAAATCCTCCCTCCGCAATCTTCAAAAACCCCTGTAATTTTTCTCGAAATTACAGGGGTTTGTTTTTGCTTTGATGTGGTTTTTGCGAATTTTACCGCACGTTTACCGCACGTTTTTTATGATAATATCGTTATTATTACATAATTAACTGTAATAAAATATCCCGCTCCGCATATCAGCACGGGTTTTGTCTGCTTTCTATAAAAATAATGCTTCATCCGCATAAGCAAGCGAGGGGATAATAAGATCGGGACGGCTGTCCTCTTGTGCCGCTTCTACATCGCTTAATTTTGTTTCGCCTGTCAGGACAAGAACTGATGTTATGCCGGCGCGCCGCCCTATTGCAATATCTGTGTAAAGCCTATCACCGAAAATACAAATCTCATGCGTTTTAGCGCCCGTGACCTCTTTTATCATATCGACTGTTTCCGGATAAGGCTTTCCGAAATATCTCGGAACAACACCCGTTGAGGCAGTAACAAAAGCAGCTATCGCTCCACTGTCCGGTATGAATCCATCCTCTGTCGGGCAGTTTAAGTCCGGATGTGTAGATAAATACTCAGCGCCACCTCGTATCAGTCTGCAGGCTGTCGATAACTTTTCATATGTAAGCGATGTGTCAAAACTTGTGACTACGATGTCAGCACCATCACCGTTTCTTGACAGCCTGACACCCCTTGCCGCCCAGTCGTCGTATAATTCATCTGTGCCAACAAGATAAACAGTGTTGCAGACACGATGTCTTAAGAGAAACTCAGCCGTTACGTCCCCGGACGTTAAAATTTCGTCTTTGCAAGGCGAGAAGCCAAGACGCTCAAGCTTTTTAAAATAATAAGGTAATGTGTGTGATGCATTATTCGTAAAAAAAAGAACCCGTCTGCCGGAAGACCGGAGTTTATTTATAAATGAAACGGCGAAGGAAAACGGTTGCTCCCCTAAATAAATAGTACCATCCATATCAAAAATAAAAAGCTTTTTCTCATAAAGCAATTCTTTCGCCGTCACTATATTGTACCTCCGTTCGTGATAAAAGCACAGGTTTTCACCTTAATTATAGCATTATGTTGCAAATGCGACAAGGTTGTGGTATATTTCATATAAGCGCGTTTAACGCACATTATAATTTACAAGGAAGCTTTTTGGAGGTCTCTGGTGGGCGTAATTGTTGGAATTGATGTTGGTGGCAGTACAACAAAAATTGTTGGTTTTAAAAATGCAAAAGAAATGAATGCGTCAACCTTGATTGAGCCGATTTTTGTACGTGCTAACGATCCGTTGACTTCTTTATATGGTGCATTCGGAAAATTCACTGACCAAAACAGCCTTTCCCTGTCTGACATTGAGCGCGTCATGATAACTGGTGTCGGGTCGAGTTACACTTCAAAGCCAATTTATTCTCTTCCATGCACTCACGTACCCGAGTTTACCTGCATTGGCCTTGGCGGAATTTATCTTTCATCACTGGAGCGCGCTATTGTCGCAAGTTTGGGAACCGGAACTGCCATCATTTATGCTGAATCTGGAGTAAAACCTAAGTATCTTGGTGGCACCGGCGTTGGAGGTGGCACTTTACTTGGTCTTTCAAAAAAAATGCTCGGAATCGATTCAATTAAAGACCTTGAGGCACTTGCCCGCGACGGAAATCTTCAAAATGTCGATTTGCTTGTTGGAAATTTGACGGCAAAGCAACTAGACGGTATGTCAGAATCACTTACAGCTGCGAATTTCGGTAACATCGGCGGATTCGCAACTAACAGCGACATCGCACTTGGGCTTTTTAATATGGTATATGAAACGGTAGCGATGATGACAATATTCACATCGCGTAGTTACGAAACGCGTGACATTGTGCTTACAGGCAATTTAACGACTCCGTCGCAAGCGTCTGCTATTTTCTCTAAGCTTGCAGGATTCTTTAATGTTAATTTTATAATTCCGCCTCTCGCACAATTTGCTACTGTTATCGGTGCCGCACTTTCATATGCCCACCTATGATAATTATATTAAAATTATCAGTATCACTATTTTGTGCTACATGAAAAACTCATTTCATAATAAATTAATTATAGTTGCATAAGCTGTGTTTAATACTTATGTTCGTTATTCTATCATATAAGGGAGTTTGCGATGAATTATTATTTAAAGAGCAAGGATGAGGTTTTTGAACTGCTCGAAACAGGAGCTGATGGTCTTTCCTCATCAGAGGCTGAATCGCGACTTTTATTAAACGGGAATAATAAGCTTGTTGAAGGTGAAAAGACAAGCCTCCTCAAGCGGTTTGCGAAGCAGCTTGCCGATCCGATGATAATCGTACTCCTTGCGGCTGCTGTATTGTCTGCAATTACAGCAATTTATGAACATGAGTCACCGACAGATGTCATAATAATCCTCGTTGTTGTCCTGATTAACTCCATTCTTGGCGTCGTACAGGAAACTAAGGCCGAGGAAGCAATAGAAGCTTTAAAATCAATGACAGCTTCAACAACGAAGGTGCTTCGCGACGGGAAGCTGATTATTATAAAAAGCGAAGACCTTGTACCCGGCGACATCATTCACCTTGATGCCGGAGACGCCGTACCTGCTGATGCACGCATCATTGAGTGTGCATCAATGAAAACTGAAGAAGCTGCATTGACCGGCGAATCGGTTCCGGTTGAAAAAACAGCAGATACTTTAACCCCAAAGAATGGTGACATATCTCTTGGCGACCGTCGCAACATGGTGTATATGGGCAGCACGGTCGTATATGGCCGTGGTGTGGCTGTCGTCACAGCAACCGGCATGTCAACAGAAATGGGTAAGATAGCAGACGCCTTAACAAAAGCCGAAGATGAAGCAACCCCGCTTCAGATGAAGCTTGCCGGGCTTTCAAAGCTGCTTACATGGGGCGTTCTCATAATCAGTGCCATCATATTTGTTATCGGGATGTTGCGGGCAGGCACAATCAACATCGACTCAATACTTGGTACCTTCATGCTTGCCGTCAGTCTTGCCGTCGCAGCGATTCCTGAGGGGCTTGTTGCCGTTGTAACCATTGTCTTATCGATTGGCGTAACGAAAATGGCAAGGCGAAACGCCATTATACGGCGTCTGACTGCTGTTGAAACACTTGGCAGCGCTCAAGTTATTTGTTCAGATAAAACCGGAACACTAACACAAAATAAAATGACCGTCGTCGACACATACGGTGACGAACAGGAGATGCTTGCAGCAGCTATGGCGCTCTGCACCGATGCCGAATACGACAACGAAACAGGGTTCTCAACCGGTGAACCTACTCAATGCGCACTTGTCAATTACGCCGCAAAGGTTGGATTAAATAAAAACGTTTTAAAGAAAGAATTTCCGCGTGTTGGAGAGATTCCTTTCGATTCAATGCGCAAAATGATGTCTACCTTCCATCCTACCGATGAAGGTAGCTACGTACAATACACAACGGGTGCACCGGATGTAATCTTCTCCCGCTGCACACATGTCTTAACCGAATCCGGCGTCGTGCCGATGACGGATAAAATGCTCAACGACATTCGTCTTGCGAACAAGTCGATGGCAGACAGCGCTCTGCGCGTAATCGCCGCTGCATACCGTGAGTATGATTCGCTTCCTGAAAGATATGATTCTGAGGAGCTTGAGAACAACATGATATTTATCGGGCTTTACGGTATGATTGACCCGATAAGGCCGGAAGTTAATGCCGCTGTTAATTTATGCCATGACGCTGGCATTCGTGTCATTATGATAACAGGCGACCATATCGATACAGCCATTGCCATCGCACGTGAGCTTGGAATACTAACAGATCCTTCGCAAGCTATTTTGGGTCAGGCGCTTGATTCCCTCTCTGACGAGGAGCTTGACGCTGCTATTGATAAATATAGCGTCTACGCCCGCGTTCAGCCTGAGCACAAGGTTCGCATCGTTGAATCATGGCGCAGGCGCGGTATGATTACAGCGATGACAGGTGACGGTGTAAATGACGCGCCAAGTATTAAATCTGCTGATATTGGCATCGGCATGGGAATAACGGGCACCGACGTTACGAAAAACGTTGCTGATATGATTCTTGCTGACGACAACTTCGCAACAATTGTCGCCGCTGTTGAAGAAGGTCGCAAGATATACTCTAACATCAGAAAAGCAATACAGTTTTTGCTCTCATCAAACCTGAGCGAAGTAATCAGTATATTTATAGCTACAATGCTTGGCTTTACGCTGCTAAAGCCCGTCCACATTCTTTGGATCAACCTGATAACGGACAGCTTGCCGGCGCTTTCCTTCGGCATGGAACCGGGTGAGCCGGACGCGATGAAAAAGCCCCCGCGTGATCCTAAAGCAGGAATTTTCTCTGGCGGCGCAGACGTTGATACAATTTATCAAGGCGTGCTTATTGCTTTCCTTACGCTAATAGCGTACTTGGTCGGACACCGCATTGAAGCTGGCGTATGGGAGTTTACAAACAGCGCTGACGGAACAACTATGGCGTTCCTCACAATGTCTATGGCGGAGATATTCCATTCTTTCAACATGCGCTCACGCCGTGATACAATTTTTAAACTAAAAGAGCAAAATATTTGGTTATGGGTTGCTGCCGGACTTGCTTTTATCCTAACTGGTGTCGTTATATACGTTCCTTTCATGTCGGAAGCTTTTGGTTTTACCTCTATTTCGCTTACAGAGTACGTCATTGCAATGAGTTTAGCTATTACCGTAATACCGATTGTCGAGCTCGTCAAGCTATTCCAGCGCCGCCGCAGCTCTGTGATTAATTTGGTTTAACTGTTTTACATCTAAAAACCGCTTTGTTAACATGCGGTTTTTATTTTTAGCTTTACTCTTCCCAATAAACTCACAACAATATTAAAATACGAATTGTCATATCATCGCAATCATATTTTGAATGTTCATTATAACTGCGGTTGTGAGCATCAAAGTTATAATACACACAACAAAAATTCAAAAATAAAAGCCTTCGGTTGAATTATTCACGCCGAAGGCTCATTATTTATCGATAATGACGGTATAGCAATTAACCGGCTCACCGTTTTTACGTAAGCATTTGCATTTTTATACAAACAAAAAGATATATCGCGCTATATATATTTTTTAGTCTACAAGCTTTATAAGCGCCATTTCTGCGGCGTCGCCGCGGCGGGGGCCAAGCTTATATATTTGTGTATAACCGCCCTGTCTGTTTTCATACTTCGGGGCAATCTCATTGAACAGTTTTGACACAACGTCTTCTTTTGTTATACATGCAAGAGCGGCGCGGCGGCTTGCAAGCGTGTTTTCCTTGCCAAGAGTTATCATCTTCTCGGCGAGAGCGCGTACTTCCTTTGCGCGCGCCAGCGTTGTCTCGATGGAACCTTTCTCAAGCAGATACGTCACCATGCCACGCAGCATAGCTTTTCTGTGGTCAGTCGGTCTGCCGAGCTTTCTTGTTCCTGGCATATCATTTTACCTCCTGTCGAATTAGTCCTCTTCTCTCTTTAGATCGAGGCCAAGTGAACGCAGTTTCTGGATGACTTCTTCAAGCGATTTCTTTCCTAAGTTCCGAACTTTGATCATTTCTTCTTCGGTCTTATTCGTCAAATCTTCGACTGTGTCTATCCCTGCACGCTTCAAGCAGTTGAAGCTGCGGACGGACAGGTCAAGCTCCTCAATGGTCATCTCAAGTATTTTCTCTTTCTTGGTTTCTTCGCGTTCAACCATTATTTCAGCCTTTTTCGCTTCATCAGAAAGATTTACGAAAAGGTTGAGATGCTCGTTGAGTATCTTGGCTCCGAGTGAAACCGCTTCCTTTGCTGAAATCGTTCCGTTTGTCTTAACTTCAAGCGTTAGTTTATCATAGTCAGTGATGTTACCAACACGTGTGTTTTCAACTGTATAATTTACGTTATATACAGGCGTATATATAGAGTCGGTATATATTATGCCAATTGGCGCTGATGTCCCTGACGGATAATTAGACGAGTATATTTGCTTGTTTTTTTCCTGAGATACGTAACCACGCCCATAATCAAATGTCAGTTCCATGTAAAAGCGCGTGTTTTCGCAAAGTGTTGCGATATGATGATCAGCATTTAGTATCTCTATGTCAACATCCTGCTTAATCTCGCTTGCTGTAACCTCACACGGACCTGTAACATCGATAATTACTGTTTTCGGTGTGGCACCGTGCAGTTTTGCAATAATGCCCTTTACATTGAGTACTATTTCTGTAACATCTTCTTTAACACCATTTATAGTGGAAACCTCATGCTGCACGCCGTCGATTTTGATCGACGTGACGGCATAGCCGGGCAGACTGGAAAGAAGCACTCTGCGGAGAGAGTTTCCGAGCGTGATTCCATAGCCGCGCTCAAGCGGCTCCACGACGAACTTGCCGGTTTTACCGTCATCACTAATACTTTCGGTAATAATGTTCGGCTTCTCTATCTCTATCATTCAATAACCCTCCATAATATTCAATTTTATGCAAATCGCTTTCCAGAGCCGGCGCGCTCATATGCGCGTCTCGTGATTTCCATCAAATTGATAATTACCGATGCTTCATGACAGCCAAATATACCCCACGGAAAGCGCCCTATATGGCATATGGCTTGCATATACGGTAATATCGGAGCATGTTATTACTTGGAATAAAGCTCGACGATAAGCTGCTCGTTGATGTCAAAGTCAACATCATCGCGTGCAGGCACTGCAAGGACGCGCGCGACAATATTATTACGATCAACATCAAGCCACTTTGGAACAAGAGCTGTCTGGCAACGTTCAATTAGCTCCTTAATTTTAACTGAATTTCGTTTACCTTCTTTAAGCGAAATAACATCGCCTGGCTTTACAAGAATGGAGGGAATATTAACCTTCTTACCATTGAGTCTGAAGTGTCCATGAAGCACAAGCTGACGCGCTTCCTTTCGGCTCGATGCCATGCTCATTCTGTAAACAACGTTATCAAGCCTTGTCTCAAGCATAGACAGAAGATTCTCACCTGTTATTCCAGGCTTCTTCTCAGCTTTGATGTAATAATTCTTAAACTGTCTTTCCTGAAGGCCATAATAACGCTTTGCTGTCTGTTTTTCACGCAGCTGTATGCCGTATTCCTTGATCCTTATACGCGATGCCCCGTGCTGTCCCGGAGGATTCGGGCGTCTGCTAACAGCACACTTTTCGCCGAGGCAGCGGTCGCCCTTAAGATAAAGCTTTTTGCCTTCTCTGCGGCAAAGGCGGCACGAAGGTCCTGTATATCTTGCCATATCTGTTACTAATCCTTTCTATGGTTTTCAATCAGACGCGTCTGCGCTTCGGGGGTCTGCACCCGTTATGCGGGATTGGAGTCACGTCTCTGATAAGTGTAATCTGAAGTCCAGCTGTTGCAAGAGCACGGATTGCAGCTTCACGTCCAGAGCCGGGACCACGTACGTATACTTCAACGGACTTGAGCCCATGATCCATTGCAAGCTTTGCTGCATGCTCTGCAGCTGTCTGTGCAGCATACGGAGTCGATTTTCTTGAGCCCTTGAAGCCAAGACCACCCGCAGACGCCCATGCAATAGTGTTGCCCTTGACATCTGTCATCGTGACAATAGTATTATTGAAGGTGGATCTGATATGTGCTACGCCGACTTCAATATTCTTGCGCTCGCGGCGTCTCTTGATAGTTTTCTTTGCTGTTGCTGCCATTTTTCTATCGTTGCTCCTTTACTTCTTCTTGTTAGAGATCGTCTTCGCCGGACCTTTTCTTGTCCTCGCATTAGTTTTTGTGCGCTGCCCGCGTACTGGCATACCTTTTCTGTGGCGTATGCCGCGGTAGCAGTTAATCTCAACGAGTCGCTTGATATTCATTGCGACTTCCTTGCGAAGATCGCCCTCAACGTGATAATTTTCATCAATCTCGTCACGGAGCTTAGCAATTTCTTCTTCTGTCAAATCCTTCGCGCGCGTATCGGGATTTACGCCCGTCTTTGCGCATATATCGCGAGCGCTTTTTAAGCCCAAGCCATAAATATAAGTCAGGGCAATCTCTATGCGCTTGTTATTCGGTATGTCAACACCTGCTATACGAGCCATTTAGTTTTACCTCTCTTATTTATCCTTCATCCTTGTCTCTGCTTGTGCTTGGGGTTTTCGCAGATGACCATGATTCGGCCTTTTCTTTTAATGATTTTGCATTTATCGCAAATCTTTTTAACGGAAGGTCTTACTTTCATTACTGTACCGTCCTCTTGTTTATTTTATCTCAGGCGCCGGGTTATGCGTCCCTTTGTCAGGTCATAGACCGAAACTTCGACGGTTACCTTGTCGCCCGGTAATATTTTTATATAGTTCATGCGCAACTTTCCAGATATAACTGCTGTAACGATATGTCCATTCGGGAGCTGTACACGAAAGGTTGCATTCGGCAGCGCTTCCGTCACTGTTCCCTCAAACTTTATTACATCATCTTTCGGCATTCATGTCCTCCTTGATTAGACATTAATACTCATCAAAAATCATCTCACTACATCTATTGCGTGTCAACAAAAATTTCGCTGTCTGTGTCATTGGAGCTGCTGCGTATAAACTTCCACAGTTTTTTGTTTGTGATTGAGCCACAACGGATAGCATCAACAATCTCAGGAGTTGCCATCCCCTCCGTCAGAAGATGTTTACGCTTCTTTTTCTTTGGCGATTCGACTTTGCGCAGCCTTCCGTCGGCAACGTACACATAACCTACTTCTGCAGCAGCACCGATTATTACGAATCTGCGCTTTGAGTCTCGGCCGCGAAGGGAAAGTACTACCTCACCTATACAATCGGCCGAAACATCAATATTTATAGACATATCTTTTGCGTTAAGTTTACTTTTGTGAGTTGACTTTTTTGTCATACCTGTGTAAGCAATATTATACCTTCTTCGGTAATAGCCACGGTATGCTCGTAGTGCGCTGAAAGACCGCCGTCGGCTGTTTTAACTGTCCAACCGTCAGGCATTTCTATGACAGCTCCTGTGCCGGTGTTCACCATCGGTTCAATAGCTATGGTCATACCTACGCACAGGCGAAGTCCGTGTCCCGAACGCCCAAAATTGGGCACTTCTGGTTCTTCGTGAAGTTCTTCACCAACACCGTGTCCGACATATCTGCGGACAACGGAATATCCGTGTTCAGCGCAATACGACTCGACCGCGTGTCCTATATCACCTATACGCGCGCCTTCTTTT
>JAAYLD010000004.1 GCA_012522015.1 Clostridiales bacterium | reverse complement strand
TATACAAAAGAGCAGCGCGGAGCTATGTTTTTCGGCGATACGCCTGAAATGGTCGGCCCGAACGAAAATGAGGTCTTCAACTTCATACGCGAGGGGTATGAGAAGGGCTATTTCGACGAAAGCATCAGCAATTTCGCACAAAGGCGCAGACAAAACCCACAAAAAAAGAAAAACAGCTGATATTCACAAAAACGCAGCGAATGTGCCCCCGAGCACATCGCCGCGCTTTCGATTCTGACATTATCTGTTGCCGCAGGAATACAAGTGGAGTATAGCTCGGCAGAGTTTAACAAAATAGCTATTGAAAAGATTCGCTATTTGTTATATTATTTAATATGTATTATCACATGTATTCGCGCTGTCTTTTAGTGCGGCGGAGGTTGATCCTTTCGTGTTCGGATACGTAAAAGCACACAACCCGGAGCTTAAGGTTCGCGAGAGCGATTATTACCGCGCTTTTTACTGCGGTCTCTGCCGTACAATGAAAAGCCGATGCGGATTTAGCTCAACGCTGACCCTCAGCTATGATATAGTTTTCCTGGCTTTAGTACGCACAGCGATTACAGGCGCGCGTGGCAATATTAAGCGTATGCGCTGCCCCATGCACCCGGTGAGGGGACGACTGGCTTTGACATTAGTCGACAGCGATATCCTTGACTACTGTGCCGGAGTTGCCGCGCTTCTCACCGAGGGGAAGCTGGAGGACGATATGCTTGACGAGCGGGGTGTAAGGAGGCTTCGTGCACGTCTTTTACTTCCCGCCGCCCGCCGTGTATCAAAACGCGCCGGATGCGGCGATGACCTTCGTGATACTGTCCGCCGTTATCTTAGCGAGCTTAACGATACCGAAAACTCTCGTCCGGAATCAGTTGATGCGTGTGCTGATATTTTCGGAGGGCTGCTTGGTGAAATTTTCGCCTATGGGCTGCCATGCGAACGCAGCCGCCGCATAGCGTATGAAATCGGGCGCGGCGCAGGACGTTTCATTTATGTCGCAGACGCAGCTAATGACGCGGCTGAAGATGCCGCCGCAGGACGATATAATCCAGTTTTGTCAGTCTGGCACGATCATTTCGACGGCGTGATGTTCGATGACCACGCAAAAGATGCGACAATGACGGCTCTTCAGCTTGATTTATCGGTGGCAGCGACTGCTGTTGAGCTTATTGACACACAAAACGGCGCGCCGCCGGAGGCACTTTCAATAATAAAAAATATTATTTACCTTGGAATGCCCGCAGCAGCCAAAGCTGCACTGTCTGGTAAAGCAAAAAACAAGCGCTGGCGGCAAAAACAAATTAGCTAAACGCATTTTTACCACAAAAATGTGCCAGACTCCACATATGACCAAACAACCCAAAGTGAAAGGTAATATAAACTGAATGAATGATCCTTACAAGGTGCTCGGAGTCAGGCGTGATGCCACGGACGAGGAGATAAAAAAAGCATACTACGAACTTGCCCGCAAGTACCATCCCGACAATTATACAAACAACCCTCTCACCGACCTCGTTGAAGAAAAAATGAAGGAGATCAACGAGGCATATGAGCAAATCCAGAAGGAACGCTCAGGCGGTACCTCCGGTAGCACCGCAAGCGGTGCCGGTTATGGGCCAGGTGTCGGTTACGAGGGTGGCTCGCCGTCGTACAATAATATTCGGCGGCTTATAAACGAGCGCCGTTTTGCTGAGGCTGATATAATTTTAAATGCTATACAGAGAGAAGCACGCGGTGCGGAATGGTATTTCCTCAAAGGATGCGTCTTGCTCGGGCGAGGAATGTATTACGACGCCGTGCGGCACATTGAAACGGCTTGCACAATGGATCCAGACAATGCAGAATACGCTGCTGCCCGTGATAATCTTCAAATGAACGCCGCTTTTTATGGACGCGGGTACGCGCGTCAAAGGGGCGTGGTGGATCAAGATGTGTGCAATATGTGCTCGACCCTTCTTTGTGCCGACTGTTGCTGTGAATGCATGGGCGGCGATCTGATTCCCTGCTGCTGACTTTTTAGTCACTTCAGTAGGTTAGCGCAATGAAGAAAACAAAAGCTGTTGCCATATGCGGTATTATATGCGCCTTGTCGTGCGTAGCTATGTACATCGGCTCGGCGACACAGGTATTTGATATTTCGGCATGTGTTTTCGCCGCACTGCTTATAATACCCGTATATATCGAGTATGGTACGTGGTATGCAATGCTCATATTCGCCGTTACCTCCGTCATATCACTTTTGATGCTTCCATATAAGTTTCCGGCCGCTCTCTACCTTTGCTTTGCCGGTTATTATCCTGTGCTGAAAGCATTTTTCGAGAGGCGCGGGGCGGTTTTATCGTGGATACTGAAGCTTCTCTCCTTCAACGCTATTCTCACGGCGCTTATAATCGCAGCAAGATACATCGCCGCACTTGAATACGTATCACTTGCGTTAAATATTGCCGTGTTTGCTCTTGCGAACGCAGTATTTATCATCACAGACATTCTCGCAACACGGCTTATCACATTATACATTACAAAATATCGCCCCACGCTAAAAAGGCGCGGGCTTCTCTGAAAGGCAAGGATAAAGAATTGGCAAAAAGCATGACAGCCTTCGGCCGAGCAGTCGGCACTTGGGGCGGGAAAAAATACACAATTGAAATTAAAAGTGTAAACGCAAGATATTTTGACTGCACAGTAAAATACCCACGCCAATATGGATTTATTGAGGAGCCGGTCAAAGCGTATATACAAGAACGCGGAGTTTTACGCGGTAAAATAGACGTCACCATCACTGTTGATGTCATCGAGCAGGAGGGCGTCGTTGTTAACCTCGACAGCGCTCTTGCCGCCTCATATATAGACGCTCTGCGGCACCTCGCAGAACAGTTCAATTTGCGGGATGACATTGCTGCCTCGCGTGTAGCTCAATTCCGCGATATTTTTACCATAACAAAGCCAGAGGAAAATCTTGAGGCTGAGTGGGAAGCAATAAGAAGCGTGCTGTCAGAGGCGCTTGATGCCTTTCTCGTTATGCGAGAACGCGAGGGCGCGCGCCTTGCGGCTGACGCGGAGCTTAAGCTTGTAAATATTGAATCTATTGCCGCTGAAATAGCTCGCTTGTCTTCTGCTGAGATCGCCACGTATGCGCCGCGCTTGGCCGAGAGAATAAAACAGCTTCTTGCTGACAGTAACATCGAAATAAACGAACAGCGCATATTAACTGAAGCTGCCATATTTGCCGATAAGGCGTCTATTGATGAGGAGCTTGTGCGTCTTGCCTCACACATAACAGCCTTCCGGCAGATAATAGCTGAGGAGGGCGCCGTCGGACGAAAGCTTGACTTTTTAACTCAGGAGATAAATCGTGAGGTAAACACGATAGGCTCAAAGTCCCAAAACACAAAAATCGCCCATCTTGTCGTCGACATGAAAAGTGAAATAGAAAAAATCCGCGAGCAGGTGCAGAACCTTGAGTGACACACTGCCCGCGCATGCAAAGGGTATATTAAGCGGAACGGAATTTTGTATTGACGATTGTTACGGATATTATGTTCCCGATACTATTCGTTGCCAAGAAGGCGAAACATTACGCAAATATTTAGCGGACTGTTACGGCTGCAAGCCTGACGAATTAGAAATATATTTATATGACGGTGAACATATGGTAACCGATTATAAAATAATGGATTAAGCCGTTGCGGCGGCTATAAATAAGACATTAAGCCGCAAGCGTTGCCCGGTATACCGACGGGCGTAATGCGGCAAGCTGGTCACAAACCCGGGCAAAGGAGGTTATTATTATGATCTGGATCATCGCAATCATATTGCTACCAATTTTTGTCCTGTCAGACCTTATAAAACGGCAATAAATTATGAAATTTATTAATATAGGTTATAATAATATGGTAGCGGCGGAGCGAATCGTAGCCGTTGTTGGATACGATTCAGCGCCGGCAAAGCGCTTAGCGCAGGATGCGAAGGACGACGGACGGGCAATTGACGCTACATGCGGCCGCCGCACGCGCTCCGTCATTATTACAGACAGCGACCACGTCATACTGTCAGCCGTGTCGCCGGAAAGCATATCAGCTCGCGCCACAGGCGTCTCGCCCGATACCGCAGACGGGGATGAGAGCAGCTCACCATCACAAGAAAAGCGCGAATAATCATTAATACAATTTCTAATCTTTAATTATTAACACATATCTGATATAGAAAATACCGTGCCGGTACTGCCGGCGAAGGAGGAAAACAGTACACATGATTTATCCGACCGTTGAACAGCTTACACGTGGCAAATTTAACCGCTATGCACTTGTTATAGCCACAGCAAAGTGCGCACGCCTTATAACCGATGAATATGTCAAGCAGCGTGAGTACGCTGAAATGCTCATCGCCAATAAAGAAACTGACAAAACTCTTGCTTCAATGATAAAAAAGGAATTCCGTGACGAAAAAGCCGTTAAGAACGCTATAACACGTCTTGCAAACGGCGAATTTAATGTTATTCTGCCAAACGAGGAAGGTTTTAATTATTAAATATTAAACTTAACACAAACAAAAGACGTAAAAGGAGGCGGCACGAAACGTTTGATGACTGACAAGGATAAGAGCAATAAACATAGTTACGCTTGCGTGCGTCTTCTTGATGCGCCTTATCATATAGATAGAGAATATACTTACTACATCCCGCGTGACATGACGGACGAGATATCGCCGGGCATCTTCGTCACGGTGCCGTTTGGCGGCGGAAACCGCAAGAAAACAGCTATCGTAACATCAACTTCAGATGAAACTGATGTCAGCGGCATCAAACCTATACTCTCAATCACGAACCGAGCAGTAGCGCTTACCCCTGATTTGCTCGGCCTTTGCTCTTTTCTTAGCCAGCAAACGCTTTCGACATACGGCGAAGCTGTGCGTACAGTTGTGCCGTCGGCCGCCCTTTCAAAAACAAGGGAATATTATACTGTAACTGATAAGGAGCCAAACGAAAATAAATCAACCTCGCTTAGCACAAAAGCTCTTTATGTTTATAGCTTTATAAAAGCACATGGCCGTGTCTCCGACACAAGGCTTCGAGATGAGTTTGGGGGTGCAATTGCCACAGCGGAGCTGACATCGGCTCTTGTGCGTCAAGGTTACATCAAGCGCGAGATTGATGTTCGCGAATCAACAAACATAATATATGATGTGGATGTTGCCCTTGCCGTAACAACCGACGAAGCCCGCGAGATTGCATTGGGTGGCGTCGGTGCCAAGGTAAAACTCCGCTCAAGGCGCGCACGTGAGATACTTGCCTACCTTGCGGACGCAGAGGACGGGGTATTTATAACCGAGGATATGCTTGAAGATGCCCTCGGTCCTGTCGGCGCACAGCTAAAGATGCTTGCCGATGCCAATCTTGTAACACTAACAAAGCTCGAGCGCTGGAGAAATCCTTACGCTGACATCAAGTGCGTCGAGCAGCATCCCGTTATTTTATCAGACGAGCAAAAGCGCGCGTTTAATACGATACTTTCCCTTTACAAAAGCGGCGAAGCGAGGGCTGCTCTCCTTCACGGTGTAACCGGTAGCGGCAAAACGCAAGTTATCATTTCAATGATAGACGAAGTGATATCTGACGGGCGAAGTGTTATAATCCTTGTGCCAGAAATTGCCCTTGCGCCGCAAACAGTTGCTATATACTGCTCCCGATACGGACAGCGCGTGGCTGTCATACATTCCTCACTTTCAGCCGGCGAGCGAGCCGACGCCTGGCGGCGCGTCCGCGCAGGTGAAGCAGACATCGTCGTCGGCACGCGAAGCGCTGTTTTCGCGCCTTTAACAAACCTTGGCATGATTGTTATCGATGAGGAGCAGGAGCACACATATAAATCAGACATGCCGCCAAAATATTTGGCGCATGATGTTGCCAGATACCGCTGCGCGAAATCAAACGCTCTTATGCTGCTGTCAAGCGCGACGCCATCGCTGCAAAGTTATCATAAAGCGGTGGGCGGAACATATACCCTTGTAACGTTAAGCGAGCGATACGGTGACGCTGTCCTACCTGAGGTCACCGTCGTCGATATGCGCCGCGAAAAAGCTGCCGGCGCCGCTTCGCCGATAAGCTCGCACCTTGCCTCCGCTCTTGCGGAAACCATCTCGCGTGGTGAGCAGGCGATACTTTTTTTAAACCGCCGTGGATATAATAATTTCCTCTCCTGCCGTTTGTGCGGAGAGGTTGTCCAGTGTCCGAGATGCAGCGTCGCACTGACATACCATGTCCACAGGCCTCTTGCCGACACCTCAACTCCCGAGGAGTACAGAGCCGAGCATGGCGCCGCCGGGCGTCTTGTCTGCCACTACTGTGGATATACGGTTCAAACACCGGAAAAGTGTCCCTTTTGCGGTGGGGAGAGTCTTTATTATATGGGTTATGGCACACAGCGCATTGAACAGGAGCTTGCAAAGCTTGTGCCCGGCGCTCGTATTCTCCGTATGGACGCCGATACGACGCGAACAAAATCAGCCTACGATAATTTGATCGGTGCATTTAAACGGCACGAAGCTGATATTTTGCTTGGCACGCAGATGGTGACAAAAGGGCATGATTTTCCCCTTGTTACCCTTGTCGGCGTACTTCTTGCCGAATCTTCACTTTATCTTGATGATTACCGCGCCGGGGAACGTACATTTTCGCTCATCACTCAGGTTATCGGACGAGCCGGACGCTCATCACTTCCCGGCCGGGCGATTATACAGACATACACTCCCGAAAATGAAAACCTGCGCCTTGCATGCGCGCAGGATTACAAGGCGTTTTATAAAAGTGAAATTGAGCTGCGGTGCCGCTACGTCTTCCCGCCGTTTTGCGACATCGCACAAATTACGCTAACAAGCGAGGACGAAGCCGCGCTCGCCGCTGCTACCGTCCGATTAGATAAATACATACGCGCATCGTGCGAGGGTGAATATAAAGATGTTTCAATCGTTATGTTCGGACCGTTTGAAGCACCCATATACCGCTTAAACGGTAAGTACCGCATGCGTGTTGTCATAAAGTGTAAGCTGTCACGGCGCACGCGCCAGTTCTTTGATGATGTTTTAAAAGGATACGGCTCAAGGCTCGTGCGCAGTGTGAAAGTGTCGTTAGACTTTAACCCGAATACGATATAATAAAAAAATGGTTTACTTTTTGTGCGTATATCATATGCTTTATAAAAAGTAAACCATCGAGGTGAAATAAATTGGCTGTACTAAAAATTAGGAAAGACGACGACGGTATTCTGCGTAAAATTAGCCGTCCCGTCGATAAAATAACCCCCCGAATATTAACTCTGCTTGACGATATGCAGGACACTCTTCACGAAACAAACGGTATTGGTCTTGCAGCGCCACAGGTAGGCGTTCTGCGCCGTGTCGTCATAATCGACAGCGAGGAATACGGACTTATCGAGCTGATAAATCCGGAGGTTGTCTCATGTGAAGGCTGCCAGAACGAAGCCGAAGGATGCCTTTCAATCCCGGGAAAGTGGGGGATAACAAACCGCCCCATGACGGTGACCGTACGCGCCCTTGACCGAGAGGGAAATATGAAGGAATACACAGGCACAGGGCTACTTGCCCGTGCTTTCTGCCACGAGACAGACCATCTTGACGGCAAGCTCTTCACCGATCCCGGTACTCTTGTCCGCTATGTCACAGAAGACGAGCTTGCCGACGATGAAGATGATATCGTTAAAAGCAGAGCTGACATAAAATCATAAAATAAAGAAAAAGCAGATAAATAAACTGAAAAGGAGCGCGGAAGTAAAAGAAGTTAACATGAAGATTTTATATATGGGCACGCCCGATTTTGCCGCGCGGATTCTTTTTTCGCTCATAGAAGCGGGCGAGGATATTGTAGGCGTCGTCACGCAAGCGGACAAGCCTCAGGGGCGCGGTTATGTGCTGACTCCATCCCCTGTGAAAAAGCTTGCGACAGAACATGGGCTTCCGGTTTTTCAGCCGGATACGCTCAAAGACGGCGCATTTGAAAAAACGCTTCATGAGCTAACCCCGGACCTTATAATTGTCGCCGCTTACGGCAAAATATTGCCGCCATATATAATAAATTACCCGCCGCTCGGATGCATCAACGCTCATGCTTCCCTTCTGCCTAAATATCGCGGAGCTGCGCCTATACAGCGCGCTATCATGGAGGGAGAGACCGAAACCGGCATCACTGCAATGTATATGGACGAGGGGCTTGACACCGGCGATATGATTCTTCAACATAAGGTGTCAATCGCACCCGAGGATCACTTCGGAGTTGTCCACGACAAGCTGGCCGAAGCCGGCGCCGCCGCCATACTTGACGCTCTTGCCCTTATAAAAAAAGGCTACGCGCCGAGGACACCTCAAAACCACAGCGCGGCAACGTATGCGGCTAAAATAACAGACGATGACATGAAGCTTGACTTTTCGCTTCCGGCCGTGAAGCTTCACAACAACATCCGTGCCCTTTCACCTGTTCCAGGTGCGTATGCTTATATAGCAAAGGACAAGCCGAAGCTTATTAAAATATACGTATCAAGCGTATATAGTGACGGCGGCAGCAACACTAATCCTGATATTGCCCCGGGGACTGTCATAAAAGCTGCCCGCGGTGTGATATCCGTCGCCTGTGGCGAGGGCATGCTCAATATAATTGAAGCACAGCTTGAAGGCAGCCGCCGCATGACGGCCTCAGACCTTATAAACGGCCGCCGCATAAGAGAGGGCGATATATTAAAATAAATATGAAAAATATAGACAAAGCGAGCGTCAGCAAAGCAAACAACCCCCGTGTGGCTGCAATTTCGGTTCTTTCAGAATGGAAGCGCGGGAGAAAATATATAAACATCAGCCTTGATGCCGCTCTTCGCCGCTTCAAAGGTAAAGATGATGACAGGGCACTTTTTGCCGCCCTTGTATATGGCGTCGTTGAGCGCGGGATAACGCTTGACGCTCAAATTGAGCACCTGACGGGACGCTCCGTCGAATCCCTTGACACAGCAACGCTGACGGCGCTTGAATTGGGGCTTTATCAGCTGTATTATCTTGACCGTGTGCCGCCATATGCCGCTGTCAACGAAACTGTCGCTGTGGCGCCGCATCAATCAAAGACGCTTGTCAATGCAGTCCTTCGGCGTGCCGTGCGGGAAGGTAAGCCTATTTTCGCCACGGGCAGTGCCGGTGACATCGGTTCTGTCAGGGAACTGTCGCTCCTTCATTCGCTGCCCGAATGGATAATTGAGGAATGGATGCGTGATTATCCCGATGACTACCCGTCGCTTTGCGCGTCTGTCAATTCACGCCCGCCCGTAACGCTTCGTGTGAACACGCTTCGCACGGATGTACCAACACTGCTCGCACGCCTATGCGATGATAAAAGCGGGGCTCTTGCTGCGGTGCAAAATCCCATATGCCCCGATATGATTGACATAACAAACGCGGGGAACATAACGGAACTTTTCGGTTATGACAGTGGTCTATGGTTTGTACAGGATGCCGCATCTCGCATTTGCGCCGCCGCTGCAGGTGCGGTGAGCGGTGACGTTGTCATTGACGTATGCTCAGCCCCCGGCGGTAAAAGCTTTTCACTTGCAATAGACATGAAAAACGAAGGCGTTGTATATGCCTTTGACCTTCATGAAAAAAGAGCGCGCCTTGTGCAAGAAGGTGCTCTACGCCTTGGACTTTCAATTATAAAAGCCGCCGCTCACGACGCTCGTATGCCGGATGAGGCTCTCATCCGTCGCGCCGATGTTGTTTTATGTGATGTGCCATGCTCGGGACTCGGAGTTATTGCAAAAAAACCTGACATCAGATATAAAGATAAAGCCGATGTAATGTCGCTCCCGGATGTGCAAAGTGCTATTCTTTCTTCGTCTGCCGAGTATGTTAAGCCAGGAGGCGTGCTCGTTTACTCGACCTGCACTCTGCGGCGCGCCGAAAATGAAGATGTAGTCGATACTTTCCTTGAAAATCACGGTGGTTTTGAGCCGTGCGGCTTTTCTGTTGCCAATATATCGGCGCCCCGAGGCCAGATAACGCTTATGCCGCATAAAAACGGCTCAGACGGCTTTTTCATCGCCAAATTTAAGAGAAAAAGTGATATAAAATAGATGAACAGCAGTAAAATCGATATCCTTTGCTTAACGGAGATTGAAATTAAGGAAATTATAACAGCACCACCGTACTCGCAGCCCTCATACAGGGCAAAACAAATCTTTGAGTGGCTTCATCGCGGAGCAAAGTTCGATGAAATGTCGAACCTGCCCCTCTCCCTTCGTGCGCAGCTCAAAGAAACTTGCATAATAAAGACACCCAAGATTGAACGCAAGCTCACCTCCGCCGACAAAACGATAAAATACCTTTTTCGCTTATACGACGGCGAGCATGTCGAGGGAGTTTTAATGAATTATGAGTACGGAAAGACGATTTGCGTATCATCGCAGGTCGGTTGCCGCATGGGCTGCCGCTTCTGCGCTTCAACCCTTGCGGGGAAGGTGCGCAATCTATCTGCATCTGAAATATTAGGACAGGTTTTAGCTGCTCAAAAGGATATTAGCAAAAGCGTAAACAATAGCAAAAACGCTGGCGGCGCACCCCGCATATCCGGCGTCGTTATGATGGGCATTGGCGAGCCGCTTGACAATTTCGATGAAACCGTAAGGTTTTTACAACTTCTCTCAGCCCCCGGCGGACTTAACATTGGTCTGCGCCACGTTTCCGTTTCGACATGTGGTATTGTGCCGCGTATATACGAGCTTGCGGAGCTGGGGCTTCCGGTAACGCTTTCAATATCGCTTCATGCGGCGACGGACGCCAAAAGAAGCAGGATAATGCCGATAAACAGACGCTACGGCATCGACGAGCTTCTCCTCGCCTGCCGCGATTACTTTGATAAAACAGGACGCCGGATATCATTCGAGTATGCTCTCATTGAAGGGGAAAACGACACCATATCAGATGCCAACAACCTCGCCAAATTGCTTAAGCAATATATGGGGAGCGAAGGTGAGCGACCTTTTCATGTAAATCTTATTCCCCTAAACAAAGTCAGGGAGACAGGGCTTTCTGGAAGCAGAACTACTTCTGTGCGTGCTTTCGCTTCTGCCCTAAAAGCTCAAGGCGTCAATGTTACTATACGCCGCAAGCTTGGCTCTGACATTGACGCTTCCTGCGGTCAGTTGCGCATTGCGGCAGAACAAATGGCGAAAAAAGAGCGTGCAAAAATATACAATAATAGTAACAAATAGTATAAAATATAAGTAATATAATTAATATCGGCAGTACAAAGCATAAACATTGTTGTAAGTTACAACGCAGTCTGTCGACGCAGCTTTTAAAATCGAAATCTCAGCGTCGGAAAGGAAAGGTTGCGCAAACGATGGTCTACCTCTACTACGGCAAAACAGACACAGGACGCGTTCGCGGCATGAATCAGGACTGCTTTGAAACAGCCCAGCTTGGCGACTCTACCCTATTTTTCATTGTATGTGATGGGATGGGTGGGGCGAGGGGTGGCGAAGTTGCAAGCTCTCTTGCATGCGCCACTGCGCTTAAGGCCGTAAAAGCAAAGTTTTCGTCTGC
This sequence comes from Clostridiales bacterium, assembly GCA_012522015.1. GTDB lineage: Bacteria > Bacillota > Clostridia > Oscillospirales > CAG-272 > DTU064. The sequence goes on along the minus strand of JAAYLD010000004.1, from coordinate 5,961 downwards.
CGCCAGCAAAAGCAGCGGAAAGGATAAAGACAAGGGTAAAAATAAAGATAAATCATCGTCCATAACGGACATTCTTGTCGGCGCCGTAGAGGCGGCAAATAAGGCCGTTTACAAGCGTGCGAAATCCGATCCGACACTGCTCGGCATGGGGACGACGCTTGTTGCCGCCCTTATCATGAAAGATATGCTTTACGCTGTAAACATCGGCGACAGTCGGCTTTACCTTTTCACCGAAAATGAAATAAAGCAAATAACACGCGACCACTCATATGTGCAGTATCTCGTTGATCTTGGTCTGTTGACAAGCGAACAGGCTGCTGTATCCTCTCATAAGAACATAGTTACACGAGTAGTGGGCACCGACAAAAATGTCGTGCCGGATACATTTACTATTTCGCTATCCGAAGGAGATAAAATTTTACTGTGCTCCGACGGATTATCGAACTACCTTGACCGGACCGAGCTGAGAAACACTGTTCTCGCCTCCGGTATATCGACAGAGGAAAAAGTCAACGAGCTTATCCGTCTGGCAAACGAAAAGGGCGGTGGCGACAACATAACCGCCGTGCTGATCGAGCTTTGACGGAACTTCATCTACATTCTGCGCGAACAGCGCGTGGGACAGAACGCATAAGGGAACGAATGAATAATGGATTCATACGAAAGATTTATAGGGAAAGTCCTTGACGGAAGATATAAAATAGAAAAAATAATCGGCGTCGGCGGCATGGCGGTCGTTTTTCGCGCGTACGATCCTGTTATGAGGCGCACGGTAGCAATCAAGCGGCTCAAGGACGATGTGGCAAAAGACACAGCGGCTGTCAAGCGCTTTATCAACGAGTCTAAAGCTGTCTCGATGTTATCGCACCCGAACATCATCAGCATCTACGACGTCTCCATGAGCGGTGAGTCGAAATATATCGTAATGGAGTATGTCGAAGGCATTACACTTAAAAATTACATGATGAAAAAAGGTGCGCTTCCATTCCCGGAGATCATCAGCTTTTGTGAGCAGATACTCCGCGCGCTGGCTCACGCCCATTCAAAAGGTATCGTACACCGCGACATAAAGCCGCAAAACATAATGCTTCTCAAAAACGGCCTTATCAAAGTGGCAGACTTCGGCATAGCAAAGCTGCCGAACGCCGAAACTGTCACTATGACGGACAAGGCTATCGGCACTGTATATTATATAAGCCCAGAGCAGGCAAGCGGTCTGCCGATAGACACACGAAGCGACCTTTATTCAACAGGTGTGCTTATGTATGAAATGGCGACGGGGCAGCTTCCCTTCTCAGGTGAAACACCGGTTTCCGTCGCTCTTATGCAAGTAAACGCGACGCCAACTCCTCCATCAAAGATAAACCTGAATATACCGCTGGGGCTTGAGCAGACAATACTGACAGCGATGGAGAAATCCCCGGATGCACGGTTTCAGAAGGCAGAGCAGATTTTAAGCCGTCTTGAAAAACTGAAAAAGGATCCTACTGTCACCTTCAAGCCGTTGCCGGCTCCGATTGTTCAAGGTGAAGGCAAAGATATATTAAACGGCGAAAGCAGTCTTGACGAAAATCCACCGGCGGCCAAGCCAAGCAAAAAGAGAGATTTCGTCGGGAAGTCAATGTTCCCGATAATCCTTGCTGTCGCATCAGCATTTCTCATTGTCTGTATCGTCTGCGGGTATTACCTTCTTGCCCGTGTCCTTTTCAACAAAGACCTCGACAAAACATTCATATTAACGGTCGATGATTTCGTCGGACGTGAATATTATGATGAGCTTGATGAGGAGCTGAGTGAGCTCGGTTATGCGGTAAATGTTGAATACGACTACAACGATACCGCAGAGGCAGGGATTATAATAGAGCAATCGCCTGAGCCGGGTGAGAAACGCCGTGTCGAGCTCGGCAAACACTACTGTGAGATAACGTTTGTCGTAAGCCGCGGTATAGAGACGTTTATAATGCCAGACTTTACAATGCAGGACTACAGAGTAGTTTCGGATAAACTGACAAAACAGTACGGAGTCATAACAAAAATTGAAGAGAAAAATAACCTTGCTGTTCCCGCCGGCCTTGTGTACGGTACATCACCCCAGCGCGGCTCAACTGTCACAACAGGCGACACAGTCATTCTTTATGTCAGCCTCGGACCTCAAACATTAGTTTCAAGCGTACCTGATTTTACTGGTATGACTGAGCTTAAAGCAAAGGAGCTTTTAATTAAAAACAACCTCTCTGTCGGCAACGTAACATACGAGTACTCGGACAAACCGGCCGGTACGATAATAAGTCAAAGCAGAAACGCAAGTACTACTCCCGTCAAAGCTGGTACAGCAATTGATTTCGTTGTAAGTCTTGGACCCGAACCACAAACGGATGAAAACACCAATGAAAGGTAGAAGTAATGAGTATTTAAATTCAAAATTGAAACTAAAAGGAACTATCATAAAAGGTGTCGGCGGTCTTTATTATGTCATGATTGACAGCGATAATGACAGTATTGATACTCTCGCATCGAGTGAAGTTCAGGGAGTGTCAAATAACATACAGGACCCCGCACAACCCATGCCTTCTGTTATCACCTACGCAAACTCCGTCATTCAATGCAGAGCACGCGGGCTTTTCCGTAAAGACGGTATTATGCCAACCGTTGGAGACCGCGTCATAGTAGAAACATTCGCGTACTCGGGGGAAGCTGCGCTCTCGCGCGAGGACGAAAGCGTTATAACGGAGATTCTGCCGCGACGCAGCATACTAACAAGGCCGTCTGTCGCAAATATTGACATTATATTCGTTATAATCTCCGCTGCAAAGCCAGCACCAAGTTTTACAACGTCAGACAGACTCATCTGCATAGTTGAGCGGGCAGGTATTGAGCCTGTTGTTATCGTGACAAAGCGCGATCTTGATGAAAGCAAAGCTTCTGAGATTGTAGAAACATATGAAAAATGCGGCATCCGCACATTTTGTGTCAGTGCAACTACGGGCGAGGGCACCGATTTGCTTTACTCCTACATTGCATCGCTTGGTGAAGGTGCTCTGACAGCATTTGCAGGCGTTTCCGGCGCCGGTAAATCGACGCTGCTCAACAGGTTATACCCTAACCTTAATCTTAAAACGGGCGATATCAGCCGCAAAACACAGCGAGGGCGTCACACAACACGCCATGTTGAACTCCTCCGCACCGATGTTGGCGTTTTTATAGCTGATACACCCGGCTTCAGCTTCATTGACTTCGAGCATGCAGGAGTGGGATATTTCCCCGCCCGCGAGCTTGCCGGCTGCTTCCGCGAGTTTTCACCTTACATTGGATCGTGTAAATACAAAAAATGCACACACCTGCGCGAGGAAGGGTGCGCTATTATCGCAGCTGTTGCGGACGACATAATACCACAGCGCCGTCATAAAAGCTATGTTGAAATCTACGAAATATTAAAGCGTCATCATCCCTGGGATTAAATTAGAAATAATTAGAAATATATAAATCGGCAAGTTCTTTCTCAATTTATCAGCCTTTTCGCAGCCCACATAAAACACTTGTATATCGTTAATTATTTTTTATATAAAGCGGAGGTAAAAGGCGTCATGGCAAAAAAAACAAAGATTACAGTCCATCCTGCTTTCCCAATCGGCGAAATTTCGCCACGTTTGTATGGTGCTTTTCTTGAGCCTATCGGAACACTTGTAAACGGTATGATGTACTCTCCAAAGCATCCGACGGCTGACGAAAAGGGTTTCAGAGGTGACATCATTGAAGCACTTCGAAAAACAGACCTTCCCTGTATAAGACTTCCCGGAGGGAACTTTGTCTCCGGCTGGGACTGGCGCGACTCTATCGGGCCTAAGGAACAGCGCCGCGTACACCTTGACCTTGCATGGCACCAGTATATAACTAACGACATTGGACATGACGAATACCTGCAGTGGACAGAGCGCATCGGCGCCGAGCCGATGTATACTTTAAACCTCGGTACGGCTGGCATAAATGAGGCCATATACGCTGTCGAATATACAAACCACAAAGGCGGCACGTATTGGTCGGATCTGCGCATAAAAAACGGCCGCAAAGAGCCATACGGCGTTGAAACATGGTATCTTGGAAACGAGCCTGACGGCCCGTGGCAAATAGGATCATGGGAACGTGACCCCACCGGCTTCGGCATACTGACAAATGAAGTTTCTAAGGCTATTAAGTGGGTAGATGGCAACATTGAAACCGTCGCCGCCGTCTCATGCTCTCCAAATATGAAGCATTTCCCCGATTGGGACCTCAAGGTTCTACAGGAATGTTATAATACTGTCGATTACATATCTCTTCACCATTATCACTCAGTTAAAGTCGGCGACTTTGCCACCTTTATGGGCGCGTCGCGCTATTTTGAGGATTATATCAATACAGAAATTGCTCTTTGCGACTTTGTGCAGGCAAAAATGCGCTCACCGCGCAAGCTTATGATTTCTTTTGATGAATACGCAATAATGATGCGTCAGCCCTCAGAAAATCTCCATTACGGGCGCGCACCATATGAGAATTACCGCGCTCATTACCGTTTCAGCCCCTACCGCGATTTCGTTCTCCATGATCCTGACAACATGTGGCGTCCGCGTGAAGGCGGCGGTGCCCCGCGCAGACGTCCGTATGGCGATATGCTTGGCGCTCTTGGCAACGCATCAGTCCTTCTTGCTTTCATCCGCCATGCCGACCGCGTTAAAATCGGTTGCATGACAGGCGGTCTTGGCGTTCTTGCCACAGCTAACCGCGATCAGATCTGGCGCACGGCATCGTATTATCCATACACGCAGCTCATGCGCTACGGACGCGGCATATCAATGCGCTGCTCAGTTGAAGGCGACACGTACGACATTCCCAGCTACATCGTTGACGATATAAACGAGTATTATGAGCAGGAAGGCGTCGATTACATTGACGCAGCCGCCGCTTTTGACGATAATGCAGGTGAGCTAAACATCTTCCTCATCAACCGTGACTGGGAATCTGACCGCACAATTGAGCTTGACGCAACAGGATTCACCGGTTACAAATTCTGCGAGCACATTCAGCTTTATTCTGATGATATAACTGTGACAAGCACCCCTGAGAACCCGGACGCCGTCGTTCCGTCTATTAACAGCAACACAAAGGAAGACGAAGACGGAATAATAAAAGCAGAGCTTAAAAAGCTTTCGTGGAATATTTTAAGGTTTGTAAAAGCCACCGACGGCGATAAGGCTTAAGTTATTATTAAAACATATTGAAGCGGCGACAACTATGATGAATCGCACGCTTTGAGTAGCCGGTTAAAAGAAAAAGAAGCTGTTGTCTTTATAAGACGGCGGCTTCTTTTATTTGTTATGGAATGCAAGCAAATACTTATTTATCGGTCATAATTTAAGGGGCTGTAACACAGAAAAAATGCTGCAGCCCCCTGATATTATGCGATGGTGAAAGATACGATTACTTAAAGCCATGCTAAAAAGACTGGCTTTATGTATAGCTATCGGTTATGCCCAAGATAAGCTGACTTTGTTGCGGGGCAGCACATTACCAGGGATGGTGAGAGGGAAATCCCCGGGCGCTTATGTAGTTTTATAGCTATATCTGTTATCTTTCGCTCATCGGGATATAAGCTCTGTCCTCGCGAACACTCATATATGCCGGGCGTATTATTTTGCCTGTGTTTATCAGCTCCTCAATCCTGTGCGCACTCCAGCCGGCTATGCGCGAGACAGCGAAAAGTGGTGTATACATCTCCTCGGGGATGCCGAGCATATCGTAAACAAAACCGCTGTAGAAGTCTATGTTGACAGACATCGGTTTGAGTACATTTTTATTTTTATTTACTATCTCAGTTGCAAGGCGGTCGACGTTTTTATAAAGCTTGAATTCCTCCTCACGCCCCTTTTCGCGCGAGAGCCTTTCAACATATGTTTTAAGAATCTCAGCGCGCGGGTCGGATATAGT
>JAAYLD010000032.1 GCA_012522015.1 Clostridiales bacterium | reverse complement strand
TGGGTATGTAGTTCCCGCAAGAGCGCAGGAGCCGAGCGGAGAAACGTTTATTCGTTTTATGGCGTCGGTAATTCGTTCGGCGTCGCGCTTGAGCATGAAAGCGTAGGCGCACAGCCAAAAGCCGAATGTCACAGGCTGCGCGCGCTGAAGATGCGTATAGCCCGGCATAATTGTTGATACGTGCTCCTCAGCTTTGTCTGCGATGGCGAGGACAAGCGAGCGGATGAGGCCTATTATCTCACCGCATTCACGGCGCAGGTAAAGCCGCAGGTCGGTTGCAACCTGATCGTTTCTGCTGCGAGCTGTGTGGAGCATTTTTCCGGCGTCGCCAATGCGGCGCGTAAGCTCGTTTTCAACGAAGGTGTGTATGTCCTCGCAGCTCATATCTATTAATAATTTACCGCTCTCAATCTCCGATTTTATCTGAGCGAGAGTCTCTTTTATCGCAAAAGCGGCATCAGCCGGAATTATTCCGGTCTTGCCGAGCATCTCGGCGTGGGCTATCGAGCCGTCTATATCCTCGCGGAACATGCGGCTGTCAAATGAAATTGATGAGTTGAAGCTTTCGGCGACGTCGTCGAGACCGCGCCTGACCTCCCCGGCCCAGAGATTGCCCATATTATTGTGTACCTCGCATGAAAAATTACATTGATTACATTGTATATAGAAAACATAATATACAATCGTATTTATAATCTTACGTCATTCACCTTTGTTTGTCAATTATGACAAATACATTTGTGCTGTAAATGTTACGGGAAATAATTTATCGAAGAAATTGTTATGAATGTGTTAACAAATGACGTGATTATCCCTAATATAAGGCAGAAAAGAGAAAGATTTTTTACAATCCATATTTTATAAATAAGGTTGACTTATCTTGGGTGTGCTTTTATAATGAACAAGTATATAAAAAGCGAAAATTGCTGTTTTTATTTCACAGGCACCGAAAGACGTGATCTGTGGTTCCCGAAGGAGGGTGGTCGGGATGGAAAACAACAAAGCGGATATGCAGTATTTATGCAACCGTACGCTTTCGCAAGAGCTGCGAGGTATTATTGAATCAATACCTCAGTCCGGTGAAAATATTTTATTTGTGGTGGCGGCCGACCTCAACCTCAAAAGTAGGTATGCCGAAACCTTTTTTATAGCGACGAATGTTGCTGTATATTCAGTTGAGCTGGAAGATGATAGTGACAATAAAAACACAAGCAACGGTATAAGTATAAAGTCATCTAATCGTATACCTTACAGTAAAGTTGAAAAATGCAAGGTAAAGCGCAATTACGGCAACGCACTTCTCATCATAAGTCAAACAGATGAAAAAGACATAAACTTCATCAGGTTTTCTTATAAGGTTGCATCCCTTTTTGACGCGGCGGCCAATTTCGTTGAAAATGTCGGCACAAAAAGAGATGGCAGTGTCGACGAAGAGATGGGTATTATGGAAGCCGCTTTTGAGCGTCAGTTTTCATTTTGCCCAAAGTGCGGACGCTCGCTTATTCGTCCTGGAGCGAACTGTATATACTGTCAGTCTAAAAACAAACTGATAAAGAAAATTGGCAAATACATACTTCCGCACAAATTTGTCCTAATATTTTGTTTGTTGCTTTCTGTTGCAACGACTGCAATGGTGATGATTCCGCCATATATGACAGGAAAGCTTGTTGATGATGTTTTCCCGAACCGTGATATAAGACAGCTTCGCACAGTCGTCGCTGTGCTTTTCGGATCATACCTTCTGCAACAGCTTATCGGCGCATTCAGAACGTATATGCTGCGCGTTGTCGGCGACAAAGTCGTCAGCACCTTGCGTGCTGACGTATATCGTCATGCACAGTATCTGCCGATGAAATTTTACGACAGGACATCTACCGGTTCGGTGATAAACCGAATTAGCGGAGACTCAGCAAACCTTCAGGGATTTATGTTGCGTATATCGCAGGAAGTCGTCGTGCAGTTTTTCACGATGATCGGCATTATTGTCATAATGCTTTCGATGAACTGGCAGCTGACACTGCTTTCGCTCATTCCCGTTCCGTTTGTCGTATATGGCGCAAGAGTTTTCGGACGCAAGATACGTCCGTTTTACCGTAAAATTTGGCGCCGCTGGTCGGCAGTTACGTCAATACTGACAGACTCCCTGCCCGGCATTCGTGTCATCAAGAGCTTCGCAAACGAGCGCCGCTCGACGGAGGAGTTTGAATATTATACGAACGAGTGGTTGAAGACAGACATTAAATCAGCTCGGATCACAATAGCTTTTCCGCATATCGTTTCATTTATAATTACGTGCGGTTCGCTTGTAATCTGGGGTATTGGCGGACGTCTTGTTATTGAAAAGCCGGAGTTTATCTCAGCAGGTCTTCTTGTTTCATTTATTTCATATACAGCAATGTTTTATGGGCCTGTCAACTTCTTTGCAAACTTAAATGATTCCTACCAAAGCTCACTTGCGGCTGCAGAGAGGATACTTGATATCATCGACGCAGAACCGGAGAGCAACAATGGCGCAGGCAACAAGCTTGACGTTATGCACGGCAAGATAGAATTTAGAAACGTCAGTTTCTCATACGACCGTTCAAAGAAAACACTGTCAAACATCAGCTTTGTCATTGAACCTGGTGAAATCGTCGGCATTGTCGGGACGACGGGCTCAGGAAAATCAACAATTATAAACCTTCTCATGCGTTTTTACGACGGGCATGACGGTACAATCCTCATAGATGACGTTGATATCCGTGATATTGATATGGAGTATTACCGTGGACAAATCGGCTATGTACAGCAGGAGCCGATGATGTTCCACGATACAATTTACAATAACATTGCATACGGCGCACCCAATGCACACGTTGAGCAGGTTATACACGCAGCAGACGTTGCAAATGCGCATGAGTTTATCGCACGTATGCCTGATGCATATGATACTGTCCTTGGTGAGCGCGGAACCGGGCTTTCGGGCGGCGAGCGCCAAAGACTTTCGATTGCGCGTGCCGTTTTAAAGAATCCAAGCATTCTTTTCTTTGATGAAGCCACGGCATCCGTTGACTCAGAGACTGAGGCGTTGATTCAAAGCGCTATTGAACGTCTCATAAGAGGGCGCACAACAATAATGATAGCTCACCGTCTTTCCACACTGCGAAAAGCAAACAAAATCATTGTTGTTGACAAGGGTGAGATTATTGAAATGGGCACGCCCGAGGAGCTTCTCGCGAAAAAGGGCAAATATTGGCGTCTTATACAGATACAAAAGATGTCCGATCAAGTCAAAAAGAGCAAGGAAGAGGAAAACTTTGAATAAGGAGGCGCTGGTATGGAACGCATTTACATAGATAACGACATGGCGCGTTTTACTCGGCGCGACCTGACGCTCGTTGACATGGATCTTTTTGATGGGCGGCACTTTGAAAAGCTTGAGCCGCGGCGTTTATTCCCGATAACTGGAATAAAGAAATATATAACGCTTCTTGACGAGAAAGGTGTTGAGGTCGCCATTATACGCGATCTTATGACGCTTCCTGCGGAAGACAGGCGTATTATTGAAGAGTGCCTTGACGAATACTATCACATCCCGAAAATTATAAAAGTGAAGTCTTGCGAAGAAAGATTTGGGGTTACAAAGTTTTATTGCGTATCAAACCGCGGCGACTGTACGATTGAGGTGAACAATATTATACATCAGGTAAAGCTGACGCATGGTATCCGCGTTCTTTTCCGCGATAACGAGGATAACCGTTATGAGGTTCCCGATATACGCAAACTCGATTCAAAAAGCAGATCAATTCTTGACGATTATCTATAAATTTGTTATAATGTTTAAGTTATTAAAGGTACATTTGAATCACATATTGAGTGCTTGCATATACTATAATCCGTATATAATGCAGCGATGCGGTACAATTATATGTAGCTTGCATCCTGCCGCTCGCGCGAAAGGATGGAATATCACATGAAACTCATGTTAGCCATTGTCAATAATGATGACAGCGCTGTCGCGTCCTCCGCGCTGACAGAGAAAGGGTTCTTTGTTACAAAACTCTCAACAACAGGTGGGTTTTTGATGGTTGGCAACACAACGCTTCTCATCGGAACCGAGGATGAATATGTTGATGAGGTTATGAAAATTCTTAAAAAACATTGCGTCACACGCAAGCATGTATCATCGCCGACAGCTTCGTTTGGTATTGGCCTTAAAAAGGACAGTCTCCCACGTGAGGTAAATGTCGGTGGAGCAACGGTTTTTGTACTTAACGTTGAGAAGACAATAAAAATTTAAAGTTAAAGGCGAAGAATAAAAACTCTTTAGCATTTTAGTGTCCCGTTCTTTTGGGATATAATTAAAAAAGAAGACATGAAAAAATCCGAGCAAACTTACTGCTCGGATTTTTTATTTTTGTAAAAATATTAACATATTAAAGTCAAAGCAGTGCTCGGCATACTTTGTGTGTTGCTGTCACTCGCCAGTTACTTTATATCCGGCAGATTCGACAGCAGCCTTGAGTTTAGCAATGTCCGGCATCGTCCCGCACATTGGCTTAACGATAGCAGTTTTGTCGTCGAGCGAGACCTTGACGGATGCAACGCCTTCAACAGCAAGCAAGGCTTTCTCAACAGCTGAAGCGCAGTGACTGCAGTGCATCCCTTCAACATGCAGCGTTATTTTATCTTTTGATGAGGTAAAAAAGCGGCATATAATTTATAACTCCTTTATCTTATCCAATAAAAAATACAGCGTTATAAACGCTGTCCGGCGGATACTGTCCGCCGGACGCTATTGTACAACCGTTATTATATTTGTATAAACTTTATTCTTCGTCCTCAATCTTAGCCTCAGCTATTATCTTCTGGGCGATATTACCGGGAACTTCTTCGTAACGTACGAAATTGAACTCGTAGTGAGCGCGTCCTTGGCTGAGAGCGCGAAGAGCTATTGTGTAGTCGAGCATTTCAGCCTTCGGAGCTTCAGCTTCGATGACTGTATACCCCCTTTTACCCTCCCACGGGCTCATGCCAAGTACACGTCCGCGGCGTTTCGGCAGGTCACCAAGAATATCACCAACGAGCGATTCCGGTACGTAAACCTTAAGCTCGCCAATTGGCTCAAGGAGAACGGGGTTAGCCTGCGGAAGCCCGGCTTTGTAAGCAAGGCGGGCGGCAAGCTTAAACGAAATTTCATTACTGTCAACAGGGTGATAGGAACCGTCGAACAAATTAGCGGCAAGATTGACGACCGGATAGCCAGCAAGAACGCCATGCTGCATCGCTTCAAGAAGTCCTTTTTCAACGGCGGGGAAGTACTGCTTCGGCACGTTTCCGCCGACGACGCTTTCCGTAAATGTAAGGCCTTCCGCTTCACCCGGGGAGAATGTGATTTTAACGTGGCCATACTGACCGGCGCCGCCGGACTGTTTCTTATGCTTACCTTCAACAGAAACTGTTTTCTTAATCGTCTCGCGGTAAGCTATCTTCAGTGTTGTGAGATTGACCGAAACGCCTGAGCGCGTCTTAAGACGAGAAACAACAACATCAAGATGAATATCTGACAGGCCATAAATGCACATCTGCTTCGTTTCGGCATTGTTTTCATAACGAAGCGTCATGTCCTCGTCAAGAAGACGAGAGATACCATTAGAAATTTTGTCCTCATCGCCTTTTGAGGTTGGCCGAATAGCCATGCAGTAAAGCGGCTCCGGGAATTTAATCTTTTTATATTCAAATGCAGCGCCTGATGAAAGCGTATTGTTAGTAGCAGTAGCGGCAAGCTTAGGAATTACACCAACGTCGCCGCATGAAAGCTCATCAACTTCAGTTTGCTTTTTACCGCGGATAACATAAATATGTGAAAATCTCTCGGCTTGTCCTGTGGTTACGTTCTTAAGGCTCATATCACGGCGAAGAGTGCCGTTCATAACCTTAAAGAATGTCAGCTTCCCGAAGTTATCGGATACCGTCTTGAAAACGAATAAGGATGTGTCGCCAGATTCGTCTATTTTGACTTTTTCACCGTCCTCGGTTTTCTCAAACTCCTTTGCAAGTGGGGATGGGAACGAGCCAACAAAAGCATCAAGCAGGCTCGTAACGCCCCACAGGTTGACAGCTGACCCGGCGTAAACGGGGACGATAGATTCGCTGAGTATGCCGTTGTGAATGGCTTCCATTGCCTCGTCCCGAGAAATAGGCTCCTCCATTATTATCTTCTCCATCAGCTCCTCGCTTGTCATGGAGATAGAATCATAGAGGATAGTCTTGTATTCCTCAGCTTCTGACGAGAAGTCAGAGGGGATTTCGCACTCAGTAACCGCTCTCTTTTTGGGATCGTATGTGTAAGCCTTCATCTCGATTATATCGGCAAGCATGCCCTTGTGACCGGTTACGGGCACAAGAACAGGGCATACGGAAAGACCAAATAGATCACGTAGCTGATCGAAAACGCGTTTAAAATTAGTTTCATTATCATCTGCCTTATTTACAAAAAAGGCTTTCGGAATATCTGCCTCGGTTGCATAGTCCCACGAAAGCTCAGTTCCTACCTCAGGGCCCGCTTTCGCATCAACAAGAATGACGGCACTGTCTGCGACACGCAGCGCTTGCTTTGCTTCGCCGACAAATTCAAGATATCCGGGTGCATCAAGGATGTTGATTTTTGTGTTTTTCCATTCAACAGGAATTACAGATGTAGAAAGCGAGTATCCGCGCTTTACTTCTTCAGGATCACTGTCGCTGACAGTATTTCCGTCAGTTGTTTTACCCATGCGATCAATAGCGCCGGTGACAAAAAGCATAGCTTCCGCAAGCGATGTCTTGCCGCTGCCGCCATGTCCGAGCAGGGCAATGTTTCTGATGTCCTTTGAGCTGTAGGTGGCCATCTTTTACTGTTTTCTCCTCATATCTTTGATTTAATGATTAATTGTTTTTACAGCTTGTCAGCGGGAATGTTGTTCCCATTGAGTATTAAACTTGTAATTATGCTCATGTGTTAAGTTGATATAAATAAAAATGGGGCTTATAGTACCCACGCTTATCCATTATACAATACAAAAGCGCACCGTGCAATAGCAGAAATTATATTTTTACCCCAAATGAAACACAAAAATGAGCTGCGAAACGTCGTTTTGCGGTGGGATTTTATCATAAAACATAATATTTTGCAAAACAAAAAGCCAAGCTCCCAGTAAGCTTAGCTTTTTTGCTTGTTTTATTGCTGCTCGCCATGCTTTCTGCTGTTGCGAGAAGCACCGCCGCGTGATTAACAATATGTGCGGGGGCATGGAGCAGCTCCGCGTCATGCTTTTATATTTTAAGCGTTTGCAGCGTTAATGATAGCGGCGAAGGAGGTGGCTTTAAGGGAAGCGCCGCCGATAAGACCGCCGTCTACATTTTCCATTGCAAGAAGCTCGGCTGCATTTTTCTCATTCATGGAGCCGCCGTACTGAATAGTCAGGGCATCGGCTGCTTCTTTATCGTAGAGATCAGCGACGACGCGGCGGATGAGAGCGCAGACTTCCTCGGCCTGTTCGGGCGTCGCCGTAAGGCCGGTTCCGATAGCCCATACGGGCTCGTATGCGATAATGACGCGGGAAAGTTCGTCCTTTGTCAATCCCTCAAGGTCAAGCTTTGTCTGCATTGAGACGATTTCATTCGTAATGCCGCTCTGGCGCTGTCCTATAACTTCGCCGACGCAGATGATAGCTGTCAGCCCTGCGTCAATAGCAGCTTTAGCGCGCAGGCGGACAGTTTCATCAGTTTCACCAAAGTACTGACGACGTTCACTGTGACCGACGATAACATATTTCACGCCGCACTCGACAAGCATAGGGGCTGAAACCTCGCCGGTATAAGCACCCGACTCTTTAAAATGAACGTTTTGAGCGCCAATTGCGACGTTTGTGCCTTCGGCTGCTGCAACGGCAGCAGGAATATCGACAAATGGCACGCATAAAACTACATCGCATTTATCCTTGCCGCGCGCAGCGGCAGCAATTTCCGAAACAAGCGCAAATGCTTCCCTCGGCGTTTTATTCATTTTCCAGTTGCCCGCAATAACGGTGCGTCTTTTTTCTCTATTCATACCGCATCCGCCTCACTCTTTATCGTTAAGGCAGGCGATGCCGGGAAGCTCAAGACCTTCAAGGAATTCGAGTGACGCGCCGCCGCCTGTCGAGATATGCTTCATACGGTCAGCGTAACCAAGCCTTTCGATTGCGGCTGCGGAATCACCGCCGCCGATGATAGAGATAGCGCCAGATGCAGCGACAGCTTCGGCGATAGCCTCAGTACCGGACGCAAAGTGCTCCCATTCGGAGACGCCCATTGGGCCGTTCCAAACAATAGTGCCGGCACCGATTATTGACTTAGCGAACAGCTCCTGAGTCTTTTCGCCGATGTCAAGCCCCATCCAGCCGTCCGGTATGGAATCGGAGTAAATGCGCATGAAAATAGTGTCTTCCTTATATTCGCGGCCGATGATGTTGTCGACGGGAAGAAGGAACTTAACACCCTTTGCGCGGGCTTTCTCCATGATCTCGCGAGCAAGATCAAGTTTGTCATCCTCGCAGATGGAGGCACCGATAGGGGCTCCCATAGCTTTGAAGAAGGTGTATGCCATACCGCCGCCGATGATGAGCATATCAACCTTATTGATGAGGTTGGTGATGATGCCTATCTTATCGGAAACCTTTGCTCCGCCGAGGATGGCGACAAACGGGCGCTTCGGATTCTCAAGCGCGTCGCCCATAATAGTGATTTCCTTCTGAATAAGGAAACCACAAACAGCGGGCAGGTAGTTGGCAACGCCGGCTGTCGATGCATGCGCACGGTGCGCAGTGCCAAAGGCGTCGTTTACGTATATATCAGCAAGTGAGGCAAGCTCTTTTGCAAAATTAGGATCATTTTTCTCTTCTTCCGCATGAAAACGGACATTTTCAAGAAGCATCACATCGCCCGGTTTAAGAGCGGCGGCCTTTGCTTTAGCGTCAGGGCCAACAACGTCGGCTGCCATGATAACAGGCTTGCCAAGGTATTCAGATGTTTTTGCTGCGACAGGGGCAAGAGAAAACTTTTTGACGTCGCCCTTTGCCTTTTCTATGGCAGCGGCAGTTGCGGCCTCGCGTTCGGCCTCGGGAAGAGCTTCGATTTTAGCTAATTCTTTCTTATTAAGCTTTATTTTGTCGTTGAAAACGTTGTGAGGACGTCCAAGATGCGAGCAGAGAATCACCTTTGCGCCGTGATCGACAAGGTATTTGATCGTCGGCATAGCGCCTACTATGCGCTTATCATCAGTGATGACGCCGCCGTCCATCGGCACGTTGAAGTCGCAGCGTGCAAGGACTCGTTTACCTGAAACGTCGATATCTTCGATTGTTTTTTTATTATAACTCACCATATTATGCCTTCCTATAGTTTTTGTTTTCTTGCGTATTTATTGATGTTAATATACCACAAACACATCAGTTTTACAAGCGGCGAGGTAAAAATCTGGTGCAGTTACAATAATTACATAATTGAAAATACCAAGTTTTATCCGGCGATAAGGAAATAAGCAGCAACAATAGCGCCGAGAACAATCCTGTATACACCAAACGATGTGAATGTATGCTTGCGTACAAAATCAAGCAAGAATCTGATAGCTATTATCGAAACGATAAATGCAACAAGACATCCGACAAAAAGAATAGCAAGCTCAGCGGATGTCGGGATGCCCGAGTCAAGAATAAATTTTACAGCTTTAAGGCCGCTTGCGCCGACCATTGTGGGGATTGCCATAAAAAATGAAAATTCGGCTGCCGCCGTGCGGGTTAGGCCGAGGAGCATAGCGCCAAGGATTGTTGAACCGGAACGCGAAGTCCCGGGAATTATAGCAAGAATCTGGAACAACCCGATTGCGAATGCAGTCAAATACGATATAGATGAGACGTCGTTTTTTACCTGCGATTTCGGCGAGCGGCGCTCGATAAGTATAAACGCCACACCGTAAATGATCAAAGTGATGGCTACCGTAATGTAATTATAAAAATGCTCGTCGAACCAGTCATCAAAAAGCATTCCAATGACAGCCGAAGGAATTACGGCGACGATAACCTTGAACCATAGCTGCCATGTCGCCGTTTTTTCTGCGGGAGATTTGCTCTTTGAAAACGGATTCAGACGCGTAAAATACATCACGACAACGGCAAGGATGGCGCCGAGCTGTATGACTACACGGAACATTTCGACAAAAGCATCGGAAATGTCCATTTTAACGAGACGCTCAAGAATTATAAGGTGACCTGTGCTGCTGATAGGCAGCCATTCCGTCACGCCCTCGATGATGCCGAAGAGAGCAGCTTTTATCAGCTCAATGAACAACTTCATGAAAAACTCCTTATATAGCAGTTAAAAATCGGAGATAATTATGCGCTTTTCGTTTGCTCGCTTGTCATGTGCTTGCATTGCGCTCATATCCGCACTCGTTGCCGCACTTGCGCATAGCGCCGGCGCTATTATATACCGCGTAACATATCGCCCGGTGCGATGGGGAACGGCGCATTAACTGAAAAAAGCATTCCGGGGTGCGGTGCCGATTCAATCGGCTCTCCATCGCTGTTTTTCAAATCATATATAATCAAACCGCGCCCTGTTTTGCCTGGAGACACAATCTCGGCGGCATCTCCCTCGCACACACGGTTTTTCTGCCGGAACACAGCGCGCCCCGATGTCTCATCATGTGAAATGGCGACGGCAAGATATGCTTTGTCGCGCAGGTATCCTGTGTATGAAACGGTATTTGCCGTGTTTGCCGGTGAGCCATAAAAAAAGCCGGTGCAGTATTCGCGGTGGCTGACGCTTTCAAGTTCACGAAGAAGCGCCGGATCGAAAGTGTACCCTTGGGGGTCGGAGACGTATCTGTCTATAGCTATGCGATAAGCATTTGCAGTAACAGCGCCATAATAGGCGCTTTTAACGCGCCCTTCAATTTTAAAGCTGTCAATGCCAGCGTCAATCAGCTCGGGTATGTGCTCTATCATGCAAAGGTCACGCGAACTCATAACGTAAGTGCCCTCGTCGTCTTCCTCAATGGGAATGCGCCCGCCGGGGCGCTTTTCTTCGGTGACCTCTATTGACTTAACAGTATAATTCCAGCGGCACGGCTGCGCGCATTCGCCTCTGTTTGCGTCGCGCCCTGTGAGGCAATTTGACAACAGACACCGCCCGCTGTAAGCAATGCACATAGCTCCGTGTATGAACACCTCAAGCTCAAGCTCAGGCGGCGTGTTCTTGCGGATTTCGGAGATTTCGCGAAGCGTAAGCTCGCGCGCAAGCACGATGCGACGAGCACCAAGCGCGTGCCACGCGCGGCACGCGTATGATGAAACGGCGCTTGCCTGAGTCGATAGGTGTATATCAAGCTCCGGTGCGACATCACGCACAAGAGAGAGCACCCCAATATCACCGACAATGACGGCGTCGGCGCCTATTTTGGAAAGATAACGGATATAATCAGCAAGATGGGCATATTCACGGTCACGAGGCATTGTGTTTACGGTGACATAAACGCGACGGCCAAGCGAGTGAGCGTACGAGACGGCAGAGGCAAGCTCCTCTTCCGTAAAATTAGCGCAGGCCGAGCGCAAACCATATGATTTACCCGCAAGATAAACAGCGTCTGCTCCGTAGGAGAGCACAGCGCGTAGTTTTTCCGGATCACCGGCGGGCAATAGCAGCTCTGGCTTTTTCATTTCTTTTATTTTAAAAATTAATACCTTTCAGGAGGCCAAGAGGGGCTTACATTATGCAGTTTTAACCTTCTGTTTTAAGGCTATTTTGTATATGCCTTGCCCTCTGCTTGGCATGCCGTATATTTAATTTATTAAACCTTTTCGTACCATGATACTATAACCGGCTTGATATTGTCAAGGCGCGGTGCGGTCGATAAAACAACTGTAAATATGCCAGCGGCAGCATTGTATTGACATTACACTATATGATATAATTGTTTTAGATAATAAAAGGCTTCAAGATCGTCATAGTTTGCACAGAAATAGACATCATAGCATAATATGGCGGAGATTTGGGGGGAGGGTTTTTAATGCACGGCTTATTTTGGCACAGTAGCTATTGTGTTGTTAAGTCGAAGGCAAACAAATATATCGGCAGCGGCATTTCCTCTTCAAAAACAGGCGGGGTTATACAATCAGAGATGGTAATAAGCTTTATCAAAGCAGCAGATCTGGACGCATCTTATATGTGATTCTTGCTCTCTTCGCTTCACTGTGATGTCTTTTTTAATTTATAATTATGGCGGTTTCATTTTTGCAGTGTCGACGACTGCCAAGTGCAATAGTGGTGTATTGCCGGGCGAAAAAATGGATAAAACTCCTGCACTTAGCGGCGTAGACGAGAGTGACGAAGCTATTGGAGATGTTGTCATAGGCGTAAATCCTGGCAAAGACAATGATATTGCCGGTGAGGATGACAACGAGGACAGCGATAACGCGGGAAAAGACCCTGATGGCATAGGGGATAGCGAGACGGATTCGCCAACTGACAACCCGGAGCCCGATGATATGGCAGGAGCCGTTCCCCAAAGCGACGCTGCCAGCATGTCATATTTTGACGATGCTGTTTTCATCGGAGATTCCCGCACACAAGGGCTTCAAATGTATTCAGGTATAAAAAACGCCACATTTCTTGCTCTGCGCGGGCTTATGATTTCTACGGTATCAACATATAAATTCGCTGATGTCACGATGAGCGGGCATACGGAGACTACGACAGTGCTTGAAGCACTCCGATTGATAAAATTTGGCAAAGCATATCTCTCTTTTGGCCTAAATGAGCTTGGCTGGCAGTCAAATGCGGTTTTCGCCGAGCCATACCGTGATTTTATACACAAGATAAAAGAAATAAACCCAGACGCGATTATATATATGTCGAGAATATTATACCAATGACAAAGAATGCGTCTGAAACAAGCTATGCTTCAACCGGAAACGCAAAGATAAAGGTATATAACCAGCTCATCAAAAAGGTTTGCGCCGAGGAGGGGGCTTATTATCTTGATTTGGCGTCATATTTCAGCGATGATGAGGGCAATTTGGACGAGGAGCGCTTTGAAACAGCGATTGATGGTGTCCATTTCAAGAGCGCAGCTTATAAAGAATGGGCTATGTATCTTTTGACGCATACGGTTGAAGGGATGGCGAAAAACGCCTCTGTCACGTCTGATAACCTCGCACCAAATAATTAGGACAGAAGCGTATTTTTATAAAACGCATTGCCGATAAGAGTTCTTCTGAAAGAAAATTTTTAATATAAATTTAATATTCTGACAAAAAAGCGATGTATAATGGATGAAATCACCTCAGAAAAGCAGATTGCAAACAGAAAGTAAAGAGATAATAATAAACGAATGAAAAATAATTTTTACCGTATAGTTTCAATTATTGCCGCGGCAGCGCTTATCATAGTACCTACTCCTGCTCTTTCAGGGTGCGATCGCGGCGGCAAAGATAATGGCAGTGACTCACACGCTGGCACATCAAATGCAGGTACTGGCTCTTTATCGGCGGGAAACAACGATGTCGATATCTCCCATGAGCTAATCGCTGAGGCTGTTTTCGGCGCAGTTCAGTTTACAGACGAGCTTGAATCTCTTGATGGCGATGTCGCACTTGCTGTTTACAACCTTGACGGCATGGTGGATGAAGCCGATATGTTTGCTTATGCTGGCACAGGCGCTCTTGCCGAAGAGCTTGTCATTGTTCGCTGTGTTGACAATGCTGATGAAGCAATCAATGTTTTACAAGAATATAGAGACAAGCAAAAAAGCGTATTTGAATCATACAATGCGGGGGAAGTCGTTAAGCTAAATGATGCTGTAATTATGAAGATTGGCGGATATGTCGTTTACTGCGTTTCCCCTGATTCGGATGCTGTGAAAAATGAGCTGTTATTGTTGACAAAATAAAGCTCTCATGATACGATACTTACACGTAAAAACGCAACAAACGCGATGATGGAGACGGCTGTGATGCAGCGTGCCGGATAGAGCAGCACTAAAGCGATGATATGGAGCGCATATTAGTGCAGTTTAGTGATAATATCCGGCAGCAAATTGCCATGACAGAGAGCGCCGGCATGGCTGGAACCGGTGCGGCAGGACAGCACGGCATTTCACTCCGGAGCGGACGGTGTGAAGTGGCACTTCTTTCTTATGAACTACTTTTATGTGCCGTTGTAGCGCTGCACGGGTGGCTCCGTTAAAGGCTCACCAAGCGCCCTGTGTAATTTTTGCAGGGAATACGGGTGGTACCGCGGGATATAATCCCGTCCCGGTTTTTCGGGACGGGATTTTTTGTTTTCATTTTTAAAATCAGATAAAAGAAATCTCATAAAGCATAACAAAATACATGAAAGATTAAATTTTTCGAAAGGAATCGACTGATGTGGAACTGAAGGAAAAACTTTTAGCTATAAAGGAGGAAGCGGCGCGTCTTTTTGCGGAGGAGAATGCCGATATTGAAGCGCTGCGAATTCGCTATCTTGGTAAAAAGGGAGAGCTGACAGCCGTATTGCGCGGAATGGGGGCCGTTGCGCCAGAGGAAAGGCCGACTGTTGGTGCTATTGTAAATGAAGTGCGTGAATTTATCGAAAACAAAATAGTAGAACTGAGGGAAAAACGTGCAAAAGAGGAGTTTGCGCGCCGTCTCGTGGCTGAAAAACTTGACGTTACGATGCCTGCTATAATGCCGCCCGTCGGTGGCCGTCATCCTCTTTCAAAAGTTAAGCTTGAGATGGAAAATATATTCCTTGGCATGGGCTTTACAATTGCCGAGGGGCCTGAGGTGGAGTACGACTACTACAATTTCGAGGCGCTTAACATGCCGGCAGGACATCCTGCGCGAGACACACAGGACACTTTCTATATAACGGATAAAATTCTTCTTCGCAGTCAGACGTCAAGTGTCCAGGTGCGCACAATGGAAAAGGAAAAACCGCCGATACGCATAATATCACCTGGGCGAGTTTACCGCTCCGACGAGGTTGATGCGACACACTCCCCGCTCTTTCATCAGGTTGAAGGGCTTGTTGTCGACCGTGGCATAACAATGGGCGACCTTCGCGGCACACTTTTAATATTCGCAAAGAATTTGTTTGGTGAGGCGACGCGCATACGCTTCCGCCCGCACCATTTCCCGTATACGGAGCCGTCGGCTGAGGTTGACGTATCGTGCTTCGCATGCGGCGGGGAAGGATGCCGCCTTTGCAAGGGCGAGGGATGGATAGAGATACTTGGCTGCGGCATGGTTCACCCGAACGTGCTTTCCGGCTGCGGCATTGATCCTGATATATACAGCGGTTTCGCCTTTGGAATAGGCATAGAGCGTGTCGCCATGCTGAAATACCATATTGACGATATGCGCCTTTTCTATGAAAACGACCTGCGCTTCCTTGCGCAGTTCTGATAAAAATAAGGTAAGGAGGACGCAGAATTATGAAGTTGCCGTTACAGTGGTGCTCTGAATTTACGAATGTCGGAGATATTGATATAAAAACTTTCTGTGACAGAATGACGGATACAGGAAGCAAGGTTGAAGGCTGGGAGGAGTGCGCACCTGACGTTGAAAATGTTGTCGTTGGGCGCGTTGTTAAGATAGAGCGCCATCCTGACTCCGATCACCTTTGGATTTGCGAGGTTGATGTGGGCGAGGCATCGCATCGCACAATAGTCACAGGTGCGCAAAATGTGTTTGAGGGAGCTATTGTGCCGGTGGCGAAGGCTTCGGCGAAGCTGCCCGGCGGCGTTGAAATTAAATCCGGCAAGCTGCGCGGTGTCATATCCGACGGCATGCTATGCTCGATTGATGAGCTTGGATTGACGACACACGAAATGCCGGGAAACGACAGCAGCGGAATCTGCATTTTAGGAGACGAGTTCGCTGGCAGTATTGGCGTCGATATTCGCGATGCGCTTTTGCTTCGCAGCGTGACAGTTGATTTTGAAATAACACCGAACAGACCTGACTGCTTATCTGTTATCGGGCTTGCTCGCGAAGCTGCCGTAGTATTCGGTCGCACTTTCTCAGTGCCAACGCCAAAGGATGAGGTGTCAGGTGATGGCGATGATGTATCAAAATATATCAAAGTCGACATTGATGCGCCTGATCTTTGCCCGCGCTACTGTGCTAAGGTCATAAAAAACGTAAAAATTGCGCCCTCTCCTCTTTGGATGAGGATGCGCCTGAGAGCGGCCGGCGTGCGTCCTATCAACAATATCGTTGATATAACAAACTATGTAATGCTTGAGTATGGTCAGCCAATGCACGCTTTTGACTATTCGTGCCTTGATGGTGCGTATATTATAGTGAGACGCGCGCGTGAGGGCGAGCTTTTCCGTTCGCTTGCTGAAAACGACACTGACAAGCCGCTTTCACCGTCTATGCTTGTCATTGCCGATGAAAGAAAACCTGTTGCGCTTGCCGGAATCATAGGTGGAGCTAACAGCGAGATAAAGCCCACAACAACGACAGTTGTTTTCGAATCAGCTAATTTTAACGGCACATCCGTAAGGTTTACATCGAAAGCAATGAACATACGCACCGAAAGCTCCGCTCGCTTTGAAAAAGGGATGGATCCCGAAAACGCGATGCTGGCTCTTCTGCGCGCATGTGAGCTTGTGACTATGCTTGGCGCGGGGGAGGTCGTTGACGGCACCATTGATGTTTATCCGGGCAAACAGACAAAACGCACAGTTAAGTTTGAGCCTGATCGTATAAACGATTTCCTTGGCACGGACATTCCGCGCTCGAAAATGGAGGAGATACTTTCGTCGCTTGGCTTTGGTGTTGAATCCGGCGGTGATGTTGTCACGGTACCGAGCTGGCGAGGCGACATCTGGTGTATGAGCGATCTTGCCGAGGAGATAATACGTATATATGGTTATAATGAGGTTACGACGACTCTCCCGCTTGTTCGCATAAAGCAAGGCGGCAGGACACAAAGACAACAGTTTGAGCTTTCGCTTCATGAGCTTATGTGCGGAATGGGGCTTTGGGAAACAGCAACGTTTTCATTCATTGGCCCGCGTTATCTTGATATGATACGCGTGCCGGAGGATGATAAACGCAGAAACTGCGTTGTTATATCAAACCCGCTCGGCAAAGACACAAGCATTATGCGCACAACGGCTTTGCCGTCGATGCTTGATGTTTTATTGCATAACCAGAATCATAAGAATTTATCTGCTGCGATGTATGAGCTTGCGACAATTTATCTTCCAAGGGGCGAGGATACCTTGCCGGACGAGAAAAAAGTGCTTGTCGTTGGCATGTACGGCGGCGGGGTAGATTTTTACCGTCTCAAAGGCATATGCGAGCGCGTTATACTCTCGGCAGGCATATCCGGTTATAAGACTTATGCCGTGCGCGACAATCCGTCATATCATCCCGGAAGATGTGGTGAAATCCGTCTTGCTGACGGTACTGTGCTGTGTGTGCTGGGGCAGATGCATTCGGAGGTCGCGGAGGGATTTGAACTTTCGGGCGAGATATATGCAGCGGAGATTGATGTCGAGGCGATATTTGACCGGCGGATCAGCGTGCGGGAGTTCCGTCAGTTGCCGAAGTATCCGGCGGTGTGGCGCGACTTCTCCTTTGTCTGCGATGAGGAGATTGAAGCCGGATCGGTTGTTGATGTCTGCTACGAAGCTGGTGGGGAGCTTGTTGAATCGGCTTATATTGTCGATGTTTACCGTGGCGAGCAGACAGGCGAGGGGAAAAAGAGCGTATCGGTGCGTGTTCATCTGCGCGCCTCTGACAGGACACTGACAGACGCTGAAGCTGATGAGATTGCAGCGAGAATACTCGATGAAATCGGACGCCGGCTTGGAGCATCCCTGCGCGGAAAGTAATTTTAACAATTATGTTGCATATATTGCTTTTTGTGATATAATATATTTGATGACAATGAAAGGAGTCAATAATAATGAAGGAAAAGAAGAAGTACGGCATTATTTGGCGCGTACTTGTGATAATCGCAGCCGTTGTGGGTGCTTTTGTAGCGGCTGAGGTGATCCTCGAAAAGATATTCAAGAAATATCTCAAAATTGTCATCGAGCTTGGTGATATTGACGAGCTTGATGATGAATTTGACGGATGCTGCAACAGAGACGACGAAGATGAGGCCGAGGCAGATGACGACGCCGAGGATGATAACAGCGACGACATTGGTGACACCGTAATAATAGACGATTAAACGACGTTAGGTAAAAGAAGAGAATTAAAGAGCTTTAAGTGAAACAAGAAAAATACAATAATAATGTTAAGTAAAATTCCCGCTTCACATTTTGTAAGGCGGGAATTTTGTATATTAACTTATTCAATTATTATCGAAGCTTGAAAATTAAGGTTTCAAGGCATCCTTGCGTGAAAGGTTAAGGCGTCCGCGCTCGTCGGTGCCGAGGCACTTAACTGTCATCAAATCGCCGACTTCGCATACATCCTCTACTCTTTCAGTATGCTTTTTTTCGAGGTCCTTG
Source organism: Clostridiales bacterium (assembly GCA_012522015.1). Lineage (GTDB taxonomy): Bacteria > Bacillota > Clostridia > Oscillospirales > CAG-272 > DTU064. The sequence continues at coordinate 61,400 of JAAYLD010000032.1, read as the reverse complement.
ATGTGAACCATGCCCTCTTTGCCGGGGGCAATCTCAACGAAAGCGCCAATCGGGATGATACGAGTTACGCGGCCGGTATAAATACCGCCGACTTCAGGCTCGAAAACAATGCCTTCTATGGTTTTCTTGGCTTGTAATGCGGCGCCGCGGTTTACAGCAGAGATGTAAACCGTACCGTCTTCATGAATATCAATTTTCGCGCCGGTGTCTGCAACTATCTTCTGAACGACCTTGCCGCCAGTACCGATAACGTCACGAATTTTTTCAACGTCAATCTTCATGACGATGACCTTCGGTGCGTAAGGTGATACTTCAGGTCTCGGTGCGGGAATTGCACGGAGAAGTACTTGATCTATGATATAATCGCGTCCGCGATGAGTGACTTCTAAAGCTTTTTTGATTATTTCAGGTGTTAGGCCATCAATTTTAAGGTCCATCTGAATTGATGTGATACCCTTGTGAGTGCCGGCAACCTTGAAGTCCATATCGCCATAGAAGTCTTCGACGCCTTGAATGTCTATCATCGTCATCCAGCGGTCGCCTTCCGTGATAAGACCGCAGGATATACCGGCAACCGGTGCTTTAATCGGAACGCCGGCATCCATGAGAGCGAGCGTTGAGCCGCAGACAGAGCCTTGAGACGTTGAGCCGTTGCTGCTGACAACCTCAGATACGCAGCGTATAGCATATGGAAATTCCTCGATTGACGGGAGCACGGGAAGAAGCGAGCGCTCGGCAAGCGCACCGTGACCAATTTCACGGCGCCCGGGACTGCGGGATGCTCTTGCTTCACCAGTCGAATAGCCGGGCATGTTATAGTGGTGCATATAGCGCTTCGTTCTCTGACTGTCAATGCCGTCAAGCTCCTGCGCTTCGTCAAGGGAGCCAAGAGTACATATGGTGAGAATCTGAGTCTGACCGCGGGTGAAAAGACCGCTTCCGTGTGCGCGTGGCAGGACACCTACTTCCGCCGCGAGCGGGCGAATTTCATCGAGACGGCGGCCGTCAACACGCTTGCCTTCTTCAAGAAGCCAGCGGCGGACAATCTTTTTCTGAACTTGATAGATTAGCTCATCTACTTGAGTAGCTATATCAGGGTATTCTTCGGAGAAATTTTCGATAATAGCATCTATGATAGGCGTCATACGCTCGTCACGGACATTTTTGTCTGGTGTATCGAGGGCGTACATGACGTCTTTTTCACAAAAATCAAATACACGCTCAAGCATTTCCTGATCAAGCTCGCCGGAGGTGTAGCTAAACTTCTGCTTGCCGACAGCTGCAACAATACTATCAATAAACTCAATAATACGGCAGTTTTCCTCAAGTGCGAGCATGATGGCTGCGAACATATTCGAATCTGAAACTTCCTTCGCGCCAGCCTCAATCATAACAACCTTTGACCTTGTGGACGCAACAGTCAGCTCAAGAGTGCTTGCTTCGCGCTGCGCCTCCGTCGGGTTTACAATAAGTTTGCCGTCAACCATTCCGATGAGAGCGCCAGAGATTGGCCCGTTCCACGGTATGTCGGATATGGAGAGAGCGATTGACGCACCAAGCATAGCGACAAGCTCGGGTTGGCAGTCCGGGTCAACAGACAAAATAGTGAGAGACACAACGATATCATTGCGCAAATCCTTTGGGAAAAGCGGGCGAATAGGACGGTCGACGACACGCGAGATGAGAATAGCCTTTTCGGAGGGGCGTCCCTCACGGCGTGTATAACTGCCGGGGATTCTGCCGACAGCATATAGACGTTCTTCAAAATCAACAGAAAGAGGCAAAAAATCAATGCCCTCTCTTGGTTTTGCAGAGGCTGTTGCGCAGGCAAGAAGTACTGTATCACCATATCTTATTAGGCAGGAGCCATTTGCAAGTCCGGCAACCTTGCCTACTTCAACTTTCAGTGGGCGACCAGCGTATTCTGTTTCAAAAACTTTTGCGTTTTCAAACATCGAAAACTGTTCCTTTCCATTTATATACATTTCAAACGGAGAGGCGGGCCGGAATTAACACTTAAACAGACGCGCAACAGCGCTTCAGCGCTGCCCTCTCACCGCTTTATTGCGATCGTGACCATTTTATGAAGAATTCTTTTTTCGTTTATATGCGTGTTACGCGCTTGTTTAAATGCTGATTCGCGGCTTCGCCAACTCCGTGTGATTGCATTATTAAAAAATATGCTTTGTTTTCTCAAAGGTTTGGCGGGCCGGCGCTTTTACGTCGGCCCGCGCCACATCACGTGTTTTGATAATTTGATGAAAAAATGAAAGGTAAAAAGTATTACCTTCTGAGATTCAGCTTATCAATTATCGCACGGTAACGCTCAATGTCAACCTTTGCAAGATAGTTAAGCAGGTTACGACGGTGTCCGACCATCTTAAGCAGGCCGCGGCGGCTGTGGTGGTCCTTTTTGTTATTCTTTAGGTGCTCTGTGAGATTGTTGATGCGTTTTGTGAGAATAGCAATCTGGACTTCCGGGCTGCCGGTGTCGCCTTCATGTGTGGCGTACTTTGCAATGATCTCCTGCTTTTGTTCTTTTGTAAGTGCCATGTATTTCACCTCATTAATATTTACTTTACGTCTCAGCAAACGGCGGGTGAAATGCCCGGTGACGGGCCTTATATCCGTGAACCGAGATCGTAAGCATGATAATTATATCACGGAGTAGTTTGTTTGTAAATAATAACTTCCACACTTTAGCGCTATAAATACTACTATATTATAGCGGCAGTTAATTTGAGAAATATTATAGTAGTATTATTGGTTGTGTATAAGTTATGTATAAGGGGCTTATTTCTCGTGTGCCCCTGCCTTTTTACTTCCCTTAAATAAAGATATTATGCTGCACGTGATGAGGAAAGCACCAAATATATAGCGCAGCGCGCCGCCACTCACACGGGCGGCAATAAGGCTGCCTGCTATAGCGCCAACGGATCCCATTACAGCAAATATTAAAAATGCAAGAAAATTAATTTTCCGCCGCAGAAAATGGATGATTAGAGATGCCCCTGACGCTGCAATGAAAAAAATTAGATTAATGCGCTGGGCGTCGTACTGTCCGACATCACGCGCCAGAGTGAGGTAGACAACGAACAGCCCGCCGCCGCCAACGCCCATACCGGATAAAGCGGCGGCAAAAAAAGCGGCAACAATGTCCCAGACAATAATTTTCACATCACCCCGGCTTCCTTTAATATCATGCTAACACCTGCCCAAACGACAAGAGCGGAAAAAATCTTTTTTGTAACCGACGTATTAATTGTATCGAGCAGGGCGGCGCCACATATGCCGCCGCAAGCGGCAGGCACAATATATACGGCATATTTAATAGGAGATGAAACGGTGGAGGCGGCAGCGGTGTTGATACTGTAAAACAGCGCCGATACAGCCGTTATCGGCAATATTGATGTAATAGCTGTTGCAAGTATATCTCTTATATCGCCGCCCGGCTCCGTAGCTAAACCAGCACCACGGCGTATTCGCATAAAATATGTGAGTGCATACACAATTATTATGCCGCCGCCCGTACCGATAAGCCCATTGATGAGACCGGCAACAAGACCTGCCGCACATAAAAAGAAAAGCTGCTTCTTGCTGTCAGAAGTCACGCCCAAAGAGCGAACGCCATGTGTCCGCACCTCCTTCATAAGCATTATTACAAAAGTCCTCCACCGGGCTCCTGTACTTGTATTTTCTCATGAAATCTGTTATTATATACTCACTTAAGGGCAAATATGTAATGCTCATGTTTTATATGGTTGTAAAAAGGTAACGCAATAAGCACAAGCGGACAGAGCATTGGTAATTATTGTATGGAGAGGAGCGATCTGCGCATGGCTGCGAAAAAGGATATAAAAAACGGCAGCGCGAGCAAAACAGTATCCGAAAAAAAGAAGAAAGCAGCTACAAGCTCAAAAACTGCGCGAAGAGAAAAGACAGAAGATGCTGATACTGTACGCTACCGCGCGATTGACGATCCATACAGCCTAATAAATCAAATACTACCATTTGTTTTTTTTGTTTTTTCTATTTTCTTTTTCCTTATAATAATAATGAATCACGGTGCCTCCGGCATAGGTGTTGCCGCTGCCTCGCTCAAAAATATTCTTTTAGGGCTTCTGTCCGGCTCTGCATATGCCATACCGCTGACTCTCCTTAATCTTGGCGCTCTTTGGCTCGTCGATGCGCAGCGGCATCGCCTTAAATGGCGCCTTTGGTGTACTTTAATCGCCGTACTCATTATAGCTGCACTTTTTCAAATCATCGGAGGAGACGGCGTTGTCTATAATTTGAAAGCTTTATATGATAGTGGCAGGGTATACAAAGGGGGCGGCGTCATAGGCGGCCTTATCGGCTCGCTGTTTTTGCAGCTTTTCGGAAAAGGATTGTCGCTTGTTCTTCTGTTTTCTACGCTTTTTGTTGCCGTCCTTTTAATGTTTGGACTGACGCCACATGTAGTTTACAGCTTCTTTTTTTATCGTGCGAAGAAGCGCGTCGGTGAAATGCGAAACAAACGCAAAAAACCGGCCTCAAAGCCGCATCTTTCGCGCATAACGCAGCTTGATGATGGGCGGGCGGAGCTCGGAGCGGTGGCAAGCACAAGTGCCGGCGTTATCACAAATACAGAGAGCCGTCCTGTGCGGCGCGCTAAGTTTAATCCCGATGTGGATGTTGGCGAAGATAAGGATGATGAGGTCGAGCGTGATATAATTGATAAAAAGATATTTGACGAAGTTATGCGCCGTACAATTGAGCGCTATGGCCGGCAGGTGTTCCCTGGCGAAATTGAGGGCGGCAATGACAAAGCTGATGGCGCTTACAAATACGGCAGCGACGCAAGCGGGGACATCGAAAACCTGCGCATCGGCGCGGCGGAAGCCCGCGTCGATAAAATCGCCAAGGGCGAGCTTGATCTATCAAAGATATTTGTCAATCCTGAAAGCATAGAGCTGTTGAAAAAAGCACGTTCGGGGGAGGATAATAATTCCTCTGAGACGCTGAGGGTTGAAAAAACACCGCTTTCTGAGCAGCAGCTGCAGCAGGATGCTGAGATTCCGGAGCCTGTTCCGGTTTATAAATTTCCTCCGCTTTCTCTTTTAGCGGAACCTCCGCGCAGGACAGCAGCCGATATTGAAGAGCTTGAGGAAAATGCTCGCAAGCTTGTTGAAACGCTTGCCAGCTTCAATGTACACACTCGTATAGCGGACGTTTCACGCGGGCCGACAATAACTCGTTATGAGCTGACGCCTGAATCCGGCACACGTGTCCGTTCAATATCAAACCTTGTTGATGACATATCGCTTAACCTTGCTACACAAGGCGTTCGTATTGAGTCGCCAATACCGGGAAAAGCTGCTGTCGGAATTGAAGTCCCGAATAAGGTTCGCGAATTTGCTTATCTGCGAGAGCTTCTTGAAGACAGGGAATTCAGAGAAGCGAAAAGCCGTCTGACAGTGGCGCTTGGATACGACGTTGCAGGGGATCCTGTATATTGCGACATTGCAAAAATGCCGCATTTGCTCATCGCTGGTGCAACTGGGATGGGTAAATCAGTTTGCATTAACAGCATGATTGTCAGCTTAATATACAAGTCTACCCCGCAGGAGGTACGCCTTATCCTTGTTGACCCGAAAAAGGTTGAGCTTAATATATATAACGGAATGCCGCATCTCCATGTGCCTGTAATAAGCGATCCAAACAAAGCAGCAGGTACGCTTGCATGGGCTGTAAAGGAAATGGAGCGCCGCTATGAGCTTATCGAAAGCGTCGGCGTACGCAATATTCAGAACTATAACGAAATAACGTATGGCGACCCTGAAAAAGAGTTTATACCGCAGATGGTAATTATAATTGACGAGCTGGCCGATTTGATGATGACAGCGCCGGATGACGTTGAGGGAAGCATCTGCCGCATAGCACAGATGGGGCGCGCAGCCGGTATTCATCTTATAATTGGCACACAGCGACCGTCTGTTGACGTCGTTACGGGTCTTATTAAGGCGAATATACCATCGCGCATAGCGTTTACGATGGCGTCGCAGGTCGACTCACGCACAATAATTGACATAGCAGGAGCGGAAAAGCTCATCGGACGTGGCGATATGCTCTATACGCCTGTTGGAGCGTTAAAGCCAATCCGCGTTCAGGGCGCTTTCGTCAGCGAGGTTGAAGTTGAAGAAGTGATTGAATTTCTAAAAGGCGTATATCCGACACCTCTATATGACGACGGTGCCATAGATGGCATAGAAGAGGCGGCAGAACGCTGTGTACAGGGTAAAAAAGGCCGTGGAGCGAAGGGAGCGGACGATGATGACAGTATTTTCGATGACCCGATGCTTGACGCGGCAATTGAGCTTGCCGTCGAATCCGGAAAAATATCGACGTCGCTTATACAGCGTCGCTTGTCGCTCGGTTATGGGCGTGCGGCAAAGCTTATCGACCGCATGGAAGCGCTTGGATATGTCAGTCCGCCTGACGGGCAGCGTCCGCGAGATGTTTTGATAACGCGCCAGCAGTATCTTGAGATGAAGATGCGCGGGGGAGACGCATATTGACGGTGATTTCTGAAGTAAAGCACAGAATATAAAAGTAAAAGTTTGTTAAAGAAAGCGAGGCGCCGGTTCGGATGGGAAAGCTTATTGCCATCGACGGGCTTGATGGTTCTGGCAAAAAGACGCAGAGTGATATTTTATGTCACCGTATCGGCGATAGGGGTATTCGCGTACGCGAGCTTAGCTTTCCGGTGTATGAAAGCGAAAGCTCCGCACTTGCGCGCTTATATTTAAGCGGAGGTCTTGGCAAAAAACCCGACGATACGAACGCATACGCGGCATCAATGTTTTTCGCTGCAAATAGGTATGTCACGTACCGTCTTGACTGGCATGCTGATGCCGAAGACCCCGAAACCGTTATTATAGCAAATAGATATACAACGGCGAACGCCATACATCAGCTTACAAAACTCCCGCGCGAGGGGTGGGATGGATTTCTCCTCTGGCTTTTTGATTTTGAATATAAAAAGCTGGGTTTGCCGAAGCCGGATATTGTGATTTTTCTTGAGGTCCCGCCGGAAGTGACGCTTTCGCTTATAAAAACGCGCACCGATGAAACAGGTCTTGTGCGCGATATTCACGAATCCGACACCGCTTATATAAAAGCCTGCTATGAAGCTGCCGTTTACGCGGCAAATCGTCTTGGCTGGCATACAATCAAATGCCATCGGACAGGCGCAGGCGGCCGCCCTGAGATGAAAAGCCGCGATGAGATCGCAGATGATGTCGAGCGGGCGGTAGTGAAAGAACTTTATTTAAGTGGGTTCGGCCCATAAGGTAAATAAAACGTTTTATATAAATTAAATGGGTGCGAATAAAGAAAGCACACCTCGTCATTAATTTAAGAAAAGGCACCATGGTCTGCTGTCGGTGTGCAATAAAAAGTAATAAATGAAAGGACGGAGATGCGATAGTTATGGTATATATGTTTTTAGCCAACGGCTTTGAGGAAACAGAAGCTATATGTCCGCTTGATATACTCTTGCGCGCGGGAGTCAATGTTAAAACGGTCGCCGTCGGAACGTCCGGTTTATATGTCACGGGCAGAAATGGCATTACAGTAAAGGCAGACTGCACTGAGGGCGAGCTTAGCAACCCTGAGAAGAGCGATATTGACATGGTGATACTGCCGGGTGGAATTCCCGGGGCAGACAACCTTTACGCTTCACCAACTGTTGACGGTTTTGTCAGGCATGCGGCAAAAACTGGAGCATATATAGCCGCAATATGCGCAGCACCATACATTTTGGGCAAGAAGGGAATCCTCCGCGGCCGTCGGGCGACGTGCTATCCCGGCTTTGAGGATGATCTTATCGGAGCTACCATCGTACGCGAAGGCGTCGTTAGGGATGGCAACATTATAACTGGCGAAGCGATGGGATCGGCGATACCGTTCGGTCTTACGCTTGTATCGGCACTATGTGGGGAGGAAACGGCGGATAAAGTTAAGTCCGCGATACTTGCAAAATGAATTATATAAAAAACCAAAAAGCGGAGTTACGAAAACAATTACTTGCACAAAGGGCGCTTGTACCACCGGAAGATCGCGAGCGCATGAGCGAGAAGATTTGCCAACGGGCAATATCACTTGCTGGCTTTAGGCTTGCCGGCACAATACTTCTTTACGCACCAAAGGAAATTGAAGTCAACGTATATCCAATTGCCGAAGCTGCATGGGCGCAGGGGAAGGCTGTTGCTTTCCCGCGCTGCCACAAGTCGGAGAATGGACTTTCATATATGACATATCACATCGTTGAGGATCGTTCGCAGCTTAAAAAGGGCACCTTTGGTATTATGGAGCCGGATGAAGACGCACCTCTTTATGACCCAGCAACGGATAGGCGCGGTTCAATATGCTTTGCACCCGCAATAGTCTTTGACCGGCACGGATACCGCCTTGGTTATGGCGGTGGTTATTATGATCGTTATTTCAACGGTTACACAGGCTCAATTGTAGGTGTTATTTTCTCTGATTTTGTTTTAGATTCACTACCACACAACAAATACGACATAAGGGCCGGCATACTCATCACTGAAAAGGGAGTGACGATGACAGTTGAAGATTAAACCAACGATTGCCGCACCAGCGCTTGTTTTTATAATTTACGCAGCACTTCTTTTGTCTCGCGCCGTTAATCTGGATACCATGTTAAACGGTACGAATCCGTATCTTGCGGCAGTTGTGGTTCAGCTTCTTATTTTCATTTTACCGACTTTATTTTTTTGCACTTTGCGCGGTGGAGGATATGCGAGCAAGCTTCGCTTGCGCCTGTTTGCACCGCGAGCGATACCTTTCGTCATAGTTGCATCAGTTTTACTTATACTTGTTTCGTGTGCTATAAAGCTTGCCGTCTTTTCGCTGTTCGGTAAAACGCTTGGTGTAGATGAGGGCGTTAGCATATATAGAAATTACACTGTGAGCGATGGTTCTCCCGTGCCCATGCTTTATTTGGCGCTCGCATTTGCTGTGTTTCCGGCGATAACGGAAGAATTTACATTTCGCGGTGTGATTCTTGCTGAATATGAAAGCTGCGGGGTCGGTGCCGCTGTGTTTTTCAGCGCTTTTTACTTTGCTATGCTCCATTTTGACATAGCTTTATTCCCTGTATATTTTGCAGGAGGGCTGATACTGGCGCTTTCAGCATATGTAACACGCTCAATATTAGCGCCAATTGTCATACACACAGCAAATAACTTGTTTGCTCTTTTCCTTGAGGAATATATATGGCGCTCGATTCTTCAGCCGCGAAATATAGTTATTTTTACGTTTATAACAGTTCTGCTTCTTCTTATATTTATGTCGTTTTTATTCGGAGAAGCAGGGCGCTTATATAAAATATACGGGAAGGCAGGCGTTGATAGCTCGTACGCACTGCCACCCGCTGAGCGCACGGGAGCGCTTGAGGCGTTTGTATCACCTCTTTTTATGATGTGCTTCGTGCTTTATATAATTATTGTCGTTTAATTAATTGTTAGTTTGTTTTAAACAGCGCGTTGCCGCATAGGAGGTAACCTGTGAGCGAGAAGAATATAAATATAAATGATGGCGCAGCGAACGATGAAGAGCTGGACTTCATGCTCGGCAGGAAGAGGAAACAGGCACCGTACTCAAAAGAAGAAAAACCGACGGTTATGCCTGGTGCAGCTTCTTTAGGGGGCGGCAAGAGTGTTGGTGCGGAGAAATCGAATAAAACTGCGGGGAGTACAAGGCTCAACAGCACAGGTGGTCAGGGTGATGTGTCTTTCAGCGTAATAAAAAGCGCAGATGATGCTTTCATTGAAGCAGAGGATAATTCAGACACGGATACCGACGATAATAAGGAAGGTACTATTGCCGGCCACGGTCGCGACAATGCTGCCAGCGTAATGCTCGGTTTATTAAAGGGCGTTGTTTACATTTCTGTCGTCGTTGTTGCCGGGGTATGTCTTGCGCTTTTTGTTATAATACCGATATTTAACGATATTTTTGCCTTTGACAAAAAAGAAGCAATTAAGGAAATTTCGATACCGGAGCTTGCTACGCTTGATGACGTTGCAGAAATACTTTACGAGAATGGGCTCATTAGTTATTCAAAAATATTTAAGATGTATGCCGGATTTATAGGTGATAACGGAGAGTATGTAGCAGGGGACTATACTTTATCCACAACTCTAAGCTACCGCCAGCTTCTTACTTCCTTTAAACCATCGAAAGCAGCTGAGATAATATCTATAACGATACCGGAAGGTTATACAACCGACGAAATTATCGATTTGTTTGTTGAAAACGGTATTGGAACAAAGGAAGGCTTTGTCGATGTAATAAATAATTATGACTGGAGCGAGAATTATAACTACTGGTTCGTCAATGAGCTTGAGGAAAACGGTTATTCGGATGACAGATATTACCGCCTTGACGGTTATCTCTACCCGGACACGTATTATTTCTACTCAAACTCAAGCGAAGTGGCTGCTATAGCAAAGCTCCTTGATAACTTTTCCGTTAAGTTTATGGACACATACAGGGAATATGCTAAATCTATCGGATTCACAACTGACGAGATTGTCATCATAGCATCGATGATTGAATCCGAGGCAAAATACCTTGCCGAGTTTCCGCTTGTGTCATCAGTGTTCCACAACAGGCTTAGGAAGAGTCAGTTTTACCCGTTCCTTGATAGTGATGCGACAATAATGTATGCCATCATGCATGATACAGGAGAGCGGCCGGAGAAGCTGACGTCGACCGATTATGACAGCCCGTACAACACATATACAAACATAGGGCTACCGCCGGGACCGATTTCAAACCCCGGTTATAACGCAATAACATATGCTCTTTACCCGAGGAATACTGATTATTACTACTTTGTTGCGAACAATGACGGGTACTCCGTCTTTTCAAGAACGTATGCGGAGCATTTAGCTGCAATCAAAGCCGTCACAGACGGGACAGCCATCTCGACTCTCCGTCAGGGAACCAGTGGCGGCGGAGCTGAAGACTATGAGTAAAGCGCACATTACGAGCGAATGAATTGTCATATTATTTTATGGAAAACCAGTGACCTGCTTTTGGGCAGGTCACCGGCATTATAAGCGCTATAAGCGCACGCAATAATTGAGGCAACAGCATAAGAAAACGACATTAAATTTCGTTTTAAAATAATGTTGCAAATGCGCGTGTGTTATGTTATAATACAAAAGCTGCAACGCGGCCCGTTGGTCAAGCGGCTAAGACGACGCCCTCTCACGGCGTAAACAGGAGTTCGATTCTCCTACGGGTCACCAGCATAAAAAATCCGAGCTAACTCACACGAGATTAGCTCGGATTTGTTCTTTTAGTCATACAAAATAAAAAATAACGCCGAGGGGATTTAAGCATATCTCCCTCGGCGTTATTTTTGGTATTTCACACCGCATATAAAAGGCTTTTCGCCGGTTTCTTCAGCAGGTGATAACCTCAATCCCGCAATTAGCGCCATCATATACAGACGCGATGTGAGGATGAACGGTAATATGAAGAAAGTAGCATTAGAGCAAAAAATATGTTAAGACGCCCCACCGTGCCGTGTAACTCGGAGATTAGAAAACCCTGCTCTCGCAAGGCGGGTATATCCTCTCCTGAGCTTTGCGCTTCCAACGTCCGCACCGGCAGCCTGCCGGTGCGGGAGGCCTGCATCTCACATCAAGGAAGCCGGATCCCCTTTATTCTATCGTGGGTTTTAATTACCGAATTATCACGCACACCGCAGAGCTTGATATCATTATAACATATTATTTCGTATTTTAGAAGAGGCAATTTTAAAATATTATGGCAACATAGCACAGAACAGTCACTAAAATTATGACACGAAATCCATTTAAACGCCATATTTCGTCTTAATACGGGTTAACTTCTCTCCCATCGGTCGCGCAATCAAAAAAAGGAATATGACATTTGATACTGAATACAGAGCCGTATGAGGAAGAGCGGCGACAACTGCTGCGAGGAAAAGCTCTTTACTGAAGGTGCCGCTGTACCAAAGGACAGTCCATACATCCATGATAACGGAGAAAACACAACCGGCTATCACCCCGTAAATAATGAGAGCAAAGCGGCTTTTTATAAAGAATTTCGAAAAAACACCGGCGAAAAAGCCTATCATACCCCATGCAAGCATCTGAAAAGGAGTCCACGGCCCCTGCCCAAAGTAAAAATTCGATATAAGAGCGGAAAAAGCCCCGGTAAGAAACCCGGCTTCACCGCCAAGATATACACCAGCTATTATTGTAAGTGCAGTTGTGGGCTTGAAGAAGGGTATAAAACGTCCTATGACAGACAGCGCGACAAAAATGGAGGTGATTATTAAGCGCCGGCTCCCCGTTTTTTTATGTTCAAAACCGGCGATAAAAAGCACGCAGGCCAAAATAGCGATGGCAAGCGCTACAAAAGCTTGGCGCTTCGGCTCAAATAAGTAAGTGCCGGCGATGACAAAAAGAGGCGCTATGACAAACGGGATAACAATTCTTAAAACGCGGCGCAGGCGGGAGTTTTTTATAACTATCATTAAGTCACCCCCGTGAGAGCTGATTGTTTATTTTCGTTTCGCTGCCCGTTGGCACGACAAAGAGCAATAACATCGTCCGCTGTTATAGCGCCGTCATAAATACCTCTTACCATCCGGGCGGCGGATGTTGTATAAAAGGAATTTTCGGCAAAAAACCTTTGTGGGGTGTCTGACGATACAACACTCCCCCGGAAAAACAGCGCGCACCGGTCGGCATATGCGGCAGCAAACTCAATGTCATGTGTTACGATGACAACAGTGATGCCGGACGCAGTGAGACTGCGTAAAACATTGCCAATTTTAGTCTTATACCATGCGTCAAGCCCCTTTGTCGGCTCATCGAGCAAAAGAAGCCGTGGATGTGTGGCAAGAAGCTTTGCAAGACCAAGAAGCTGTTTTTCACCGCCCGATATATTGTAGGGATGACGGTCAAGTATAGCTTTTGGAAATTTAAAGGGGAGAGAATCAGCGTCTGTGCCAGCATCGCGAAGCTCCTTTTCCACAGTTGAACACAAAAACAGCGTGTCGACGTCCTGCGGAAGCATAACAAGGCAGCCGCTGTAAAGCGAGCCATTCTTATATGAACGGATGTCACGCCCGAATATTTTAATATTCCCGGCATAAAACTTACGAAGCCCCGAGGCGGCTAATAAAGCCGTCGTTTTGCCGGAGCCGTTACCGCCGACAATGCAAAAAAGCTCGCTTTCATATACGGTAAGCGAAAGGGCGCGCAAAACGTCCTCCGAATCCCGCGAATATCGCAGGTATACGTTACGAAAAGATAAAGCTTCGCTTTTTTTGTGGGTATATTCGGGCATTTTACGCATTTTTATATCCTGACGAAAGCAGCGGAGGATATAATCTCGCCCCTCACGCACGGTCAGAGGGCACTCTATCTTGTCCTCATCATCGTCATTTGCCAGCTCGCTATATATCCGTACAGCGGCAGGCATACAGGTGAGCATATGGGGATTTGAGCGAAGGGAAGAAGCAATAGCACGTGTTTTGCCGAAGGCTATAATGTGTCCGCTCCCCAACACAAGAAGCGAATCGGATGCCGGTATTATCTCCTCAAGGCGGTGATCAGCTATTATTATCGTCATGGAGAGTTCACTGTTGAGCTTCTTCAGCATGGTGATGAAGTCGGACGCAGCGATAGGGTCAAGCTGTGCTGTCGGTTCGTCAAGTAACAAAATATCAGGGTACGTGGCAACGACAGCGGCAAGATTTAGTAGCTGTTTCTGCCCGCCGGAAAGCTCGTCCGTGCGGCGGTCAAACAAATCCTCAATGCCAAAAAAGCAGGCGACTTCAGCCACACGGCGCCTGATTTCATCAGATGGAAGCCCCATATTTTCAAGCGCGAACGAAAGCTCATGCCATACCTTGTCTGTCACTATCTGCTGCTCCGGCCGCTGCGTAACGTAGCCTATTCTAAATGCCAAGTCCCGAGGACTCATTGATGATGTGGGTGTGGAGCGATAAAATATTTCACCTGTCATTTTGCCCATCGGCGCGACCTCGCGCTTTAAGAGGGAAAGAAGGGTAGATTTGCCCGAACCTGTCGCTCCGCAAACGGCGACAAATTCACCCTCTGATACGGAGAAGGTAACGTTTGACAGAGCGGGAGTATCTTCGTCCGGATATGTGAAACTTAAATTTTTTGCATTAAGTATTTCCATCTGACAACCTCAATGACGGTTAAAATCGCCGGCAGAAAAGAAAGAATACCGTAAGCTGTGTAAGCGGCCGAGGTAAGCACCGTTGCGGGCGGCGCAACAATACGCGGGTAAAAAGTAAAATCAAATGAACCTCCGGCGCCTGCTGTTATAATCACAGCTAAAAGTAAAAGAGATGTGGCTGTAAGCACAATGTCTGCGTGCTTAAAAGCATAGGGAGAATATCGTGTGCGCCGACCGACGCCATATCCGCGTGCTTCCATTGATGCCGCCGTGACGATGCCATATTCAAGCGCCCATGTCGCTGTCGCGGAGAAAACGCGCCCGCCGCCTACAATGTCATCAATCATATTTCTTTCCTTGTAAAGTCCTGCCGCTCGCTGTGCGTCTGCTACACGGCGTGCGTGGCGGGCGTATAAGGGGGCATAGCGAAGCGCCATTGTTAAGATAAGAGCCGCTTTTGACGATAGAATGCTGAAAAGATAAAGCAGCCTGTCGCTTGTCATATATAGGGTAAAGCTGCGGGATCTGTATAAAACTGAAATTACGGCGGCGGCAGATACTGTGCCATAGATGGTGGCTTCAAGAGTTATCGGATTGTCGTTCATGACAAATAAAACCGTTTCACCGTTGTGGTAAAAAATTGGGTTCGCTGCTGTCATGATGGCGAAAAGTATAAGCATGTATATATGAAAGCGAACGCCGATCCGCTCCTGGCCTATAAATGATGAAAACACCGAGCCGACAAGAGACAGCGTTATTATAACGGGATTCATGGTGAACATGACGGGGGCGACAACACAGATATAATAAACAAAAACAGAGGCGGGATTGTTTCGCTCAAATGTTTCGTTGCCCTTCATCAATATTCACCTCCGCGGAATTATTTAAAAATTGCGCCAAAGTCGAGAGTATAAAACCATTCAATATGCTCGCCATCCGAGACTGTATAATCGCCGCAGCCAACGGAAGGTATTTTCCCGTCAACTCTGAACATCCAGCCGGAAAGATCGCCATAATCGCCTTCGTATATATAATTGATCCCCGATATATATGTGACGCTTCCGATTGAGTTTGTATCAATATGAAGTCTATATTTACGAGAAGCTGACACGAGCACATCGTATGCGCTGGCACCGGCAGGCACGGAAATCTCCGTTTCGGGCAGTATAATGCCGTCTTCTGGAATGTAATCGTCAAGCGTCTCATCGCCGTCGACGCCGTCAAGTATAGCGTCACATCGAACAGACACAGTAACTGTTATATAATCGCCGCTTACCATTGATTCCGTGCCGCTGTAATAATCATCCGGGCGTTTGATGTCAACTGTTAATATTAAAACTGTTGCGGCAGCGGTGGCAATAAACACAAAAATAAAGTTTTTCGGATTATTTTTACCGAGCATAGCGAGTGTGGCGCATACAATACCCGCAAGGGCAAGCGTTATGATGATGGCGTAGACCTTATAGCTGACCTTTGCTTTATTACCGGTACTGCTGCCGTCCTCTGTATCGTTATCAGCGTCGTCTGTTGCGTCTTCGCTGTTGATATTATCAAAGGTGTTGTTTATATCTGTACCACTCGCAACAAGACGCTCAACGTCAAGCGACATTGTTTTATGAGAAACTACTGTATTATCAGCACTTGTATCAAGCGCGAGGACTATCGTTGGTATAGCTTTTGATAGAGTACAGATAAATATTACGGCAATAAGGAGAGATCCTATAAATTTAATATATGTTTTATTCATTGCTTTATTATTTCCTCCGGGCATCGTATGATTCCAGTAACGCCTGATTGATTTCGGCAGCAAAAAAAGCTGTTAGCTGTGCGGCACATGATTTTTAAAGTGAGCACATCACAACTTTTCTTTTTTCGCTTTTGCTGCCTTTTTGTATTCCGTTTTCTTGCGTTTAGCGCGTATTCTCTTTTCCTTTACCCGCTGTGCGATGCTTTCGTCTCGCGGGGGCTTTATGCCGGCAGCTTCAAGCGCGCGAGGCCACGGGCCAAGATGAGCTTTTATTGCCACGACCTCAGCTTCCGTGAAATCACTGCGGCGTGGATAGCGAGTATCTCCCGCCGACAGCAGTTTTGCTCTCATATCAACAAGAAGCTGTATGCAGCGAGTTTTATCATATTTAATATTCCCGCGTCCGGCATTATCTATATTGGAGTTATTACTGTACTCTTTCATGTGAATATACCTCAAATGTATTAAAACACAGCGTGAAAATAAAAAATAAAAAAATGCGCATCGCTTGACGGTCAAAAACCGGCAGCGGTAGCGCAGCGTCATCAAAGCATTGACAAGAGGACAATTAAACAGCATTTTTGCACTTTTAAGCATAGTTTAAGAGCACCAAAAGCGCAAAGTTTGTTTTTTTACTTTAGCACGAAAAAACACAGAGCGGCTTTTTGCGAAAAAGCAAAAGAGTCCTCCTCAACTCTTTTATGACGGCTGCGTTTTTCTTGCCCAAAAACGGTCTTTTGGCTTTCTTGCCAAAAGACAACCGTCGGCGGCACGGTGAGTATTCCGACTTATAATGAACGCTGACATATCAGCGCCATTAATCACGGTAATGGCAGTTGCGACGGATTTTCACCGAACTTCCCTGAATTATCTGATCCTATGAGGACATAAGCCCCCATGGAACCGTGCCGCTTTTTTTATTAATTTTTGAATAATAATTGCTGTTAATAAAACTATAATATCGTTTAAGACTGTAAATGTCAATTATGGTACACTGTTTATAAGTGAATATGCATACGCAAAAATAATTTTTGCATCAACAACATCTGCGATTCTGCTTCACATATGCGCTTGCAGCACCTGTAATAGCTTAAAACATAATAAAAAACCTGTCGTAAAAGCATTTTAGCTTATGCAGCAGGTTTTAGTTTGGTGCCGGTGGCGGGAGTCGAACCCGCACTCCCTCGCGGGAACAGGATTTTGAGTCCCGCACGTCTGCCAATTCCATCACACCGGCGCACGCCGTAATTATACCACGTGCGGGGTTTGTGCGCAAGTTTTTATTTTTTATTCGGCGTAAAATTTAACGGCGGTAGAAGACATTTTGCTTTGTTTTCGGCATTTTATGCCTTAATTGAAAGAATAATAGTTAGAATATAATGAGAACAAATATTAAAAAAACAAAACTAACACTTTATTTATAGAAAGTACGTAATCAATGGCAAGAATGATAGCGATAATAGGTGTTTCGTCATACTCATCATCAATCTCAAGGGTGTGAACAATCCCCAGTGTAAACCACTTCTTATGAATATAAGCTGTCGGAGCGGAGTTGTCATATACAGTGTATGTATGCCTTGTAAAATCACCTACGATATTCCAGCTCGTGCCTTCAATTCTGTAACCCGGATAGAGCAGTGAAATATCTCTTACGAGCTCGCTTTTGAAAAGTCTTTTATGTATAAATAACAACGGGGCAGAAGCGATATTAACTTGCGGTACATAAATACAATTTCTAAAAATGCAACATCGTATACATGCCGCTTGTTTTTTATCGATAATAAATTCCCTTCGACATAGTAACTGACACTTCCTGCTTTTTCAGTTATAGTGTATTTTCTTTTCAGAGAAAATATTTTGCGCCGCATAATAAGCTGCATAATCAACACCTCATGGTTGTAAAGACATTTTTATGCAGATATGCGGTTGTTTGAGCTTATGAAAATGAAAATCATAAAAGAATTATTTGCACATGTAAAATAAGCTAACATTTACCGCATCATGATTACTAGCTTTGCAATGCGCAGTCAATAGCAAGCACGACGGCAAGCGCAGGAATTTCGTCCTCGCTGTTTTTGATGTCAAGCACGTAGAAGTCTCCCCACGAAAGCCACTTTTTATATATGCTGGCGACAAGTCTTTCGCCGTCATATATGACATAATTGTGTTCGAAAAAATCACCCTCTATGTGCCATCCAAGCCCGTCTATTCTGTAGCGCGGGGCGAAAAACGTGAACTTGCGTACGATTTCGGCAAGGTATGCGCCGTTTGTATAAACATAAAAACGGGGTAAAAACGATATCAGCTTTCGTTGAATGTATGCAACCTCACGTCCGGCGGTGTCGTAAACGTGCAGTTTATTCCGAAGTGATAAAAAGTCACCTTCTACGTAATACCTGTCGTTGCCGGCAAAGTCCATAACTGAAAACTTATTTCTTAGCGAGAAAACTTTCTGACGAATGTACAGGTCCACTGACTGCTCTCCTTTAAGCAACTGATTTGATTTATTATTATAGCTTTGCCAGCTATTTTATGTCAAGGAAAAGCATAAAAAGCCACCGCAAAGCAAAAAAAAGCGGACACACCGCACGATAGTGCCCGCTTTTTGCTGTCTGCTCTCTGGTTTAGATAAATAGATGTTACGCTGTCTTTTTTAACCTTTTGTTGATTAGAAAAATCAGCCTTCTGGTGTATCCTTTGTATCTGGGAAGTCAATATAGTCGCGAGGGTCTACGCTTGCGCCGCCTATTTTAAGCTCAAAATGAAGATGAGGCTCTTCTGCAATTTCAATGAGAGCACTCTCCCCGACGCTCCCGATGACTTGTCCTGCCACAACCTTGTCGCCAGCCGATAAACCGGAGATTGATTCAGGCCTTAGGTTCTTATAAATGCTCAGAGCGTCGCCTTCATGGCTGATTGAGATGCAGTAGCCCATAAGCGGATCATGCCAAAGCTCTTCGACTACTCCATCAGCGGCTGCGTGAACGTCAGCTCCGTCCGCCGTTGCGATATCAACACCGTTGTGTGTCCTATAATCGTTCATCGTCACTGAGAAAACAAGTGCACTGACGCTGTGCTCTTTTGAGATGACGCCAACTGCCGGAACCTGAAAATTCGGAAGCTGTGGTTCTGCATCGACTTCCTCATGCTCATCTTCGGCGTTGTTATTGTCAGCTATATCGCTCTCCTCTTCACTATCATTTGTAAATACTGCGTCTTCAGTATCCTTTTGTTTTTTCGTGCTTTCCGCAGCTGTTGTTAACACTGTATCGCTTACCGAGGTGTCGTCGTTTTTTCTGCTGGCGCGGCGGCTGGCTACCGCAGTCGCAATAACGACTACTGTGAGAGCAGTCAAAACGAACGCGAGTACGATATATACGATCTTATTTTCGCTTCTGACTGGCTTCATGATGTATGTGTCTCCTTGTGAAAATATAGTATGACCTTCATTATTTTTGCCAATTGTTCGGATTTTATGCAGCAACAGGAGAAAGACAATAGATTTTTATGTAATTTTTGCCGCGCGGATTGAAAAAAACGCCGCGTCATGGTATTATTCACATAAGAAAAATTAAAAGCGCTGCCACTTGAGCGGCAGCAGGAAAAGAAATAGAATTATGCTTAAGATCGAAAAAACCGTAGTCATGAACTTTGAGGGAGCGATACGCGGCGCACGAAATCCACTCGCTTCATGGGATCGTTCCGACAGCAGATATGACGAAAACGGTAATTTTATACTGGGGCCGAATGACCTGTCGCTTGCCATGAGGCTCTGCCGTGCGGGCAGTGACCACAGAAAATTTATACGTCAAATGTTCGTGTCGGCGGACATCACAGGCCCGCTTTACTGGTGGAAGGAGTTCGACACATATAAAGTAGGCACCGTAGCCAACTCAACTTCCACTATGCACAAAATCCATGCAAAGCCTTTTTCGCGCGACGATTTTTCAACAGATAGGCTAAGTGAGGAAGCGCTTGCTGTCCTTGATGGCGTCATTGAATATCTTGAGACAGCACGACTTGCTTTTGTTGAAACAAAGGATGTCAAGCACTGGCACGATATGATACAGCTGTTGCCATCAAGCTACAATCAGCTTCGCACTGTTACGATGAATTACGAGAACCTGACAAACATGTATCACGCGCGCAGAAATCACAAGCTTGCCGAGTGGCATGTGTTTTGCCGGTGGATAGAATCGCTTCCGTATGCAAAAGAGCTTATTACGTGGACAAGCGAACAGACAAACGAAAAGTGATATATACTTATGCTGACAATATTACCGATTGAAAACAAGGATGAACAAGAAGCATTATGCGGTGCGTGCGGCATTGAATATGACCCGGACGCGCTTGCATATGCTGCCCGTATAGACGATGTTCTTGCTGGCGTGTGCCAGTTCCGCATACAAGGAGATACGGCTTTCATATCCGGTCTTATGCCGCCAACTAACACACCGGATGAGGGCTATGATTACGAGGCTTTGTTTATCATGTGCCGCGCTGCTATGCGCTTTGCTTACGACTGCTTCTGTGTTACAATGAAAGCAAAAAAAGGGGTCATGCCGGAGAAAATTGCCCGTGACACCGGCTTTTGTGAGTGTGAAGACAGCACGCTGACGTCATCCCTTATTTCTCTTTATGGCGGCGAGTGTCGCGGCTGACGCTGATAAAACAACTGATGAGCAGCAGTAAAAATTGCTGGAATATGCCGTTTATGTATAATGCGCGTGACGCTAAGGGCTGATACATGAAGAGGAATTGCAAAATATACGATTATAATAAAATACGACTCAAAAAACCGAGCTTTCATTATGCCCGGTTTTATCTTTTATTTTGTATTAATGTGCGCCAGTAGTGATAAGCGTTTCTGTGCTATTTTTTATTCGACCATTCTTTTGCCGCTAAAAGGGCGGCGCCAATGACGCCTGCGTCACCGCCGAGGGAAGCAGTCACGATTTTTGTGTATTTATTGGGGCGTTGGCGGCGGTTGAACATTTCAGAGTATATGATGCGGCGAAGGGGGGAGAGAAGATACTCGCCTTCTTTTGATATTCCTCCGCCAACAGCAAGAATCTCAGGCTGAAAAATGTTGATATAGTTTGTCAGCGCTGTGGAAAGGTAGTAAATGTAACGAGAAACTATGCTTTCTGCTACTTTATCGCCCCGGCGCATGGCGTCAAAAGCTGTTTTGCCGTTGACACCCGATGTTTTTGCAGCAATATCGCTGAGCAGAGTATGTTCGCCGGTAGCATCAGCTCGCGCCATCTCGTCAAGCGTCATGCGAATGAGAGCGTTTATAGAGCAGTAAGCTTCCACACAGCCAAGGCGTCCGCAGGTGCATTTTTCGCCACCGGCGACAATGACAGTGTGACCGAACTCACCGCCAGCGAAGTTGAAGCCGCGCTGTACATCACCTGCGCTGACAAAAGCGCCGCCAATTCCGGTGCCTATTGTTATCATGAGAAAGTCGCGGACGCCACATCCTGCGCCAACGACAGCTTCGGCGTATGCAGCGGCGTTTGCGTCGTTGTCAACAGTTATTTTATCAATACCTGTGTTGTGGCGGAGATGTAATTTTGCATCAAAATTATTAAATGGTACATTTCCGGCAAACTCGACGACACCCGAGACGGGATTGACAGTGCCGGGCGAGACAAATCCAATCGATGTGACATCACGAAAATCAACACCTGCGCTGTGTGCTACCGTGCGGGCAAGCGAAGCTGCGTCGGCCATGATCTCTTCTGCGCTGCGAGAAGGAAGCGTTGGGATTGACTCTTTGTATAATAAGCAACTGCCACAAAAAGCAAATGGCTGACTGTCATCAGACGAGCAGGAGCGAAAAGAAAGGAGGGGGGCAATATCACTTTCCCTTAATATTCCTGCAACAATGTTTGTGCCGCCAAGATCAATTCCGATATGATACAAAATTAGCACCTCCGAAGCATGGGCTACAAAAAGCGTTGCGATAAAGTGTTTTTTTCATTATAATGCGGTTGCAGCGTGAAGTAAAGCGCTGATATATCTACATTAAAAAATAATATCTGTAAATGAGAATGGAAAATGCTTTTTGTTGCGTACAAATCAAATATAGTATAAAATAATGCATAAAGTCAAAACAGTAAGGCGTCGGTGAGGCGCTTGCTTTAAAACAACATGGAAAGTAAAGATAAAAATGAAGAAAAAAGCGTATTTGTTTACGCTGATAATGCAGCAACAGCTCCTGTTATGCCACAGGCTGTCGAAGCTATGCTTCCTTATTTATATGATGCGTGGGGGAATCCGTCAAGCCTGCATGCAAAAGGCCGCATAGCGAAAGCAGCCATCCGGGACGCAAGGGAACGAATTTCCGCTATTATCGGTTGTGAGCCGGACGAGCTTTACTTTACATCCGGCGCTACGGAATCAGCAAACATCGCTATCCGCGGTGCAGCTCATGCTATGCGCGAGGCATATGGGCGTCGGTGTATTATCACAACGACAATTGAACATCCGGCCGTTTACGAAACCTGCCGGCGGCTTGAAGGTGAAGGATACTGTGTAGATTATGTAGGCTGTAATACATCGGGCATCGTCAGTGCGCGCGATATAGAAGCTGCGCTCAGCGCCGCGCATGGAGGCGCTGCTCTTGTTGCCATTGTGCTTGCGAACAATGAAATAGGAACAATACAGCCAGTTGGCGAGGTGGGGGACGCTGCAAAGGAAGCTGGCGCACTTTCATTTACAGATGCTACGCAGGCAGTCGGCGTGATACCCATCGACGTGAAAAAACTTGGCGTTGATACGATGTGCTTTTCAGGGCACAAGTTTGGTGCACCGAAGGGAGTCGGCGCTCTTTACATCAGGCGGGGAGTGCCTTTTGCGCGCATTATCGGCGGCGGAGGGCAAGAGAATGGTATCCGCCCCGGCACGGAAAATGTTGCGGGTATTGTGGCGATGGCGCGTGCGCTTGAGGTTTCGGTTGACCTGATGCGTGATGTAGAGCGTGTGCGTGCAATGCGCGACAGGCTTATAAAAGGACTCACCGCTGCCATCCCCGGCGTTCGCCTGAATGGTGACCCAGATATGCGTCTGCCCGGTAATGTAAATGTGTCAATTGACGGTGTTTCGGGTGAGAGCGTAGCAATTTTACTCGATATGAAGGGCATTTATGTTTCAACAGGCTCAGCTTGTGCTACAGGCATACGTGACCCGTCACGCGTACTTTTATCGCTTGGGCTTTCACGGGAGGAAGCTGACAGCTCAATACGTATATCTCTGTCTTATACGAACACGGATGCTGATGTTGATTATATTCTTGAACAGCTTCCGCCGATAGTGATGCGCCTTAGGAAACTTCGCACAGGTAATTATGACGAGCAATAAGTGTTGAAAATTAGTAATGTGCTTTATTTTATAAGCTATTGCAGGAGAATTAGTTGATAATTGCAACTATACATACCATTTTTATACATATTTGTCTTGAATTCACCTGCAAAGAGTTACTGCTTCTTTTTAAGCGGGCTTGTCCGTGAAATTTGTGCAAAAAGCACATGTGTAGAAAAAAACGGTCAAATTTTGTGCAAAATACACATTCCAAATAAAGGTGGGCAGTACTGGAAAAACGCTGTAATAGTGTTTTGAACAAAGAAAACAGGTAAATATATGTTACCAGAGCATATGTATAGGGCTTAATGCGGCAAAATAGCCGATTATTAGCGCAATGTTTATGCAGAAACCTTGCTAATTTTGAAAACAAGGTAAATGTTAATTACCTTGTCAGTGAAAAACACGGGTGCAGCTTATTATCGCCGTCGGTTATGCGAAAGCAGATTATTGTTAACTCAAAGTTAACGATTTTTTATTAGGGATTAACTGCCCATATTGTGAAGGGGCTCATTTTGTATATGCTTGACATAATAATATCCTTATGATAATATTGTTTTATCGAAAATGAGACATTATACATAAAACGTATTATGACTCGTAAAAGGCGCAGAGTGGTTGCCCCGCGTGTTTATCGCGCGGAGAGAAGCCGTTTGCGCCGTAACTGCGCTCCGGATACTTTTTGCCGAATAACTTATATTTTTTTGGCGACGAATCGGTGCGCGGTGAGCGGAAGATCTTTTTTAAACGGCGTATAGATTTAATCTATTGCCAGTGAACCACGACTGGAAGATGACGCGCCGTAATATCTCAGGAGGGAAAAGGTTCTATGGTGGGAACGAAGCTTAATAAGCTTATAGCGTTTATTTTAGCCGTACTGATAATAACGGGAACGGCTGCTGCTGTTGTGCCTGTTGTAGCAGCAGATGCCGCTGATTCTAACACGAGTAAAAACGAAGAAACAACGGAAAAGAAAACACTTGCTGAAATAAGCGAGGCGCTTAATGCGATTTCATATGTAAAGTATCGCGCGCAACACAAAGACGCCGTCCGCGCTACAAAAGAGGTTATAATTGAGGCGGTTAATTACGACGCTGAGAAGACGACGGCTAAAGTTGACGTTTACAAAGATTATGAAGGCATGGAGGGGGACGCCCTTTATATATCGGATTCTGGAACAGTCGTCTGGCCGATCAATGTTCCGGAAACCGGGCTTTATGCTATTGAGATACAGTATTATCCCGTTGGTAGTACGACAAACTCAATTGAGCGTATGTTCTACATAAACGGCAAGGTTCCTTTTGCTGAAGCGCGCTACCTTGCCATGACAAAAGTATGGAAAAATCTTTACCCTGTCGACGATGAAGGTAATTATACGTTTAACGTTGATATAAATGGTAACGACATTCGCCCAGTAGCAGAAATCGATCCCGAATGGAGAACCTATTCATTTATAGATGCTAACGGTTATTACTCGAACCCATTCGAGTTTTACTTCGAAGAGGGTGAGAACACAATAGCTCTTGAATGTGTTCGTGAGCCAGTTGTTATTAAGTACATACGCCTTTATCCGTATCAGGATCTTCCGACATATGCCGAAGTTGAAGCTGAATACGTTAAAGCTGGATACAAAGAGGCTGATGCTGAACCGATAAAGATAAGAGCCGAAATTACGACAAACACATCTCATGAGACAATATATCCAATATACGATAGAACTTCCGCTATTACCGTTCCTCAGCATCCGACGCATATAAAGCTCAATACCATTGGCTCCAATAAGTGGCAGAACGCTGGTTATTGGATTAGGTACGAGTTTGATGTTGAAAAAGAAGGGCTTTATCAGATAGCTGTCCGCTTTAAACAGTCCGAGCTAAACGGAATTTATGTATCTCGCCGTCTGAGAGTTGACGGTAAAGTTCCGTTTGAAGAAGCAAACGCCCTGCGCTTTGATTACAGCACAGATTGGCAGTCAAAAGCTCTTGGTGACGACGACGGAGGCGGTATAGGGTATCAGTTCTACTTTACTCCCGGAACTCACACGATTGAGCTTGAAGTATCTCTTGGTGAGCTCGGTACGATAGTAGGACAGGTTTCAGAAACGCTTGATGTAATCAACAACGCCTACCTTCATATATTGAAGCTTACTGGTACAAACCCTGATAAATACCGTGACTATGGTTTCAGCCGTGTTATGCCTGATACAATCAGGTCGCTTGTCAGGGAAGGCAATAATCTTGAGCGTGTAATTGAACAGCTCAAGAGCATGAACGGAGTTACAGGTTCAAATACGGCGTCGCTTCTTCAGATTCAACGTCTCGTTGAAAAAATGGGATCTGATGAAGATGAGATAGCTAAAAACCTTTCTCTCCTTAAGTCTAATATTGGTACTCTTGGTACGTGGATAAATACAGTTACAAAGCAGCCGCTTGAAATCGACACGATATATATTCAGCCCGTGTCTGCTCCGCTTCCGAAGGCAGAGGCAGGTTTCTTACAGTCCATTTGGTATGAGATCCGTCAGTTCATCGGAAGCTTCTTCACCGATTACAACTCGCTTGGTTCGACTGTTGAAATCGACAGAACGGACTCCGTAGACGTGTGGGTTACCACCGGTCGTGACCAGGCTCAGATTATACGTAACTTAATAGATAATAAATTCTCTCCGAAGTCGGGCATAGCCGTCAACCTTAAGCTTGTTGCCGGCGGTACTCTCCTGCCCTCGGTTCTTGCGGGAGTTGGCCCCGATGTATCGCTTTTCATGGGCGACGGTGACGTCATCAACTATGCGATACGTGGAGCACTTATAAAGCTGAACGACTTTGATACATTTGATGAAGTTCTGTCAAGATTCTCTCCTGCTGCAACGATACCGCTTACACTTTATGGCGAAACATACGCAATACCGGAAACACAGACGTTCCCGATGCTCTTCTACCGTAAGGATATACTTGCGGACTTAGGGCTTGAGGTTCCGAAGACGTGGGAAGATCTTCTTGCTATGATACCGGTGCTTCAGTATAACAAAATGGACATTGGTCTTACTACGGACTATCTGACGTACCTGTATCAGATGGGCGGCGAGCTTTACGCAGACAATGGTATGCGCGTCAATCTCGACTCGAACACTGCGCTCGAGGCGTTTGAGATGATGTGTAATATGTTTACGATGTATTCGCTGCCGTATACATATGACTTTGCAAACCGCTTCAGAACGGGTGAAATACCGATAGCAATTTCACCATACACATCGTATAACCAGCTCGTCATCTTTGCGACTGAAATTGCAGGTTTGTGGGATTTCACCACGATACCCGGTATGTTGCAGGACGATGGAACAATAAACAACACGGCTGTATCTTCAGTAGCGGGTGTCGTAATGCTTACCGGTACAGACAACCCGGAGGGAGCATGGAGATTTATTGACTGGTATACAGACAGTGAATTCCAGGCCGACTACTGTAATGAGTTAGTTGCGCTTTTAGGAGAAGCCGGAATGAACCCGACTGCGAACATCGCGGCGCTTGAAGAGCTTCCGTGGTCATCATTCGAGTATAAGAGTTTAAGAGCGCAGTTCGACGCCCTGACAGCAGTTCCAAACTATCCGGGCAGCTATATCATAGGCCGTTACACGAACTTCGCATTCCTTAGTGCATATAACGAAAAAGCTTCTCCTTCTGAGGCGCTGTTAGGCTATATTAATGCAATTAATAAGGAAATCAGCCGTAAGCGCGAGGAGTTCAACCTTGAGACGCTTGAGATAGGACAGACATTAGCAGAAAAGCGCGCAGATCAGGCACTTGCAATATTAAATAAGCTTAAAGGTGATGAAGCGAGCAAGTATGCTGATAAGGTATCAGCTGCAAAAGCGGCAATTGACGCAGCGCTTTCGGGTGACGCAACAACTGAGCAGTTCGATGCTTTGATTGCTGCAGCGGATGAGCTTGTCAAAGCTAATTCTGAACTGTTTGGCGAGGCCGCAGGATATATGAAGGAGTCTGCTACAGCACTTTACAGTTATATCGAATAAATTGTCGTAGTAAAACGGCATTTGCGATAAGATAATCTAATTAAGGAGAAGTTGCTCATGTCAAAGAAAAACGTTGTGCCTGCCGAGCAGCACGCAGTTTCACGGAAGGACATGACGAAGGCTCAATGGACATGGCATGAAATGAAGAGGAATAAAGTAGCCTATTTTATGGTTGCTCCGTTTATGATCCTCTTTCTCATGTTCACAGTTGTTCCGGTTGTTATGTCGATTTTCTTGAGCTTTACGTCATTTAACATGTTACAGTGGCCGAAGTTTATCTTCCTTGATAACTATATACGTCTGTTTCTTGACGACGATATATTTATCTTGGCCGTTAAGAATACTTTGATATTCGCGGCGGTTACCGGACCTACATCTTACCTTATGTCTCTTTTTATCGCATGGTTCATAAACGAGCTGACGCCGAAAGTAAGAGCGTTTGTTACACTTATTTTCTACGCCCCGTCTATTTCGGGTAGCGTGTACTTAATTTGGGGTACGCTTTTCTCAAACGATGCCTATGGTTGGGTAAACGGTTTCCTGCTCAATCTTGGCGTCATAGACAATCCAGTTCTTTGGTTCTATGATAAAAGATACGTTATGATTCTATGTATCATAGTTGCTCTTTGGACGTCTCTCGGTACAGCGTTCCTTTCATTCATCGCTGGACTTCAGGGCATACCAAAGGCATATTATGAGGCAGCGGCTGTTGACGGTATCAGGAACCGCTGGCAGGAGCTTTGGTATGTAACGCTTCCGACAATGAAGCCGCAGCTACTGTTCGGTGCTGTTTTGGCTATAACAGGTTCCTTTGGATTCGGAGGTGTCGTTACGGCTCTTGCTGGTTTCCCATCAGTTGAATACGCTGCTTGGACTATAACGCACCATCTTGAAGACTACGGCGGGCAACGTTGGGAGGTGGGATACTCCTCGGCAATTTCTGTTGTGCTATTCGCAATGATGATGGGAGCAAACTTATTGATACAAAAAATGTTAGCAAAGGTAGGTCAGTGATATGGCGAAGAAACTTAGAACAAGAAAACACGCCGTCGTACTGAACCGCTCGGTCGGGGGCGACATTGGAATAACTGTGTTCCTTTCGATCATGGGCGTGTTCATGTTCCTGCCGATGTTATATGTCTTAATGCAAGCGCTTAAGCCGCTTGACGAGTTATGGATGTTCCCTCCGCGTTTTTACGTCGTAAATCCTACGCTTAAAAATTTCAGGGATCTTTTCTCCTTAATGTCTGACTCGTGGGTTCCGTTTTCCCGTTATATATTTAATACTGTTTTCATCTCTATTTCGGGTACATTCGGAAGTCTTATCTTCTGCTCAATGGCAGCTTACGCACTTGCGAAGATTAAATTCCCCGGCCGTGAATTTATGTTTAACATAATTGTTAAGTCGCTTATGTTTACAGCGACTGTCGGTGCGATTGCTTCCTTTATTATAATGAGCCTTCTCGGCTGGGTTGACACATACTATGCCATCATCGTTCCGGCCTTTGCATATAACCTTGGCTTATATTTGATGAAGCAATTTATGGAATCAAACGTAACAGACGAAATTCTTGAAAGCGCTCGACTTGATGGCGCGTCGGAGTTCTACTCGTTCTGGGCAATAGCAATGCCAATGGTTAAGCCTGCTTGGCTGACGCTTATTATCTACAGCTTTAACGGACTTTGGAACGCTGGCGCATCAATTTACATTCAGTCAGAGCAGCTAAAGACACTTAACTACGCTATTTCACAGATAACAGCAGGCGGTATCGCTCGTGCAGGTGCTTCAGCAGCCGCTACAGTTATCATGATGGCAGTTCCGATCATTGTTTTCGTTGTTTCGCAGAGCAATATCATCGAAACAATGGGAACAAGCGGTATGAAAGACTAAGGGGGAAGAAAAAATGAAAAAGCGAATTCTTTCCTTCCTTACACTATTTATTCTGGTGTCTATACTTGCAACAAGCGCTTCCGCTTTCAGCTCATATGCGACATATACGTATTCTGCTGACGGATTTGCACTTCTTTCGCCCGATGCTTATGTTCCCGATAAGATAATCGATTCAGATTATATCGGACTTATCTATCCTTTTGATGACCCGCGCGATTTGACCGTCGACGACCAAGGGAATGTATATCTTGTTGACGGGGCAAATAACCGTGTCATCGTTATGGATCGGTATTACAAGTATAAGTTTGAGATAAGTAGATTCCTTAATGAACATGGCGTTTGGGACAGTTTTAATAGCCCATCGGGCGTGTTCATTAGTGATAAATACATTTATGTTTGTGATACCAATAACAACCGCATAGTAATGTTCGATCGCGACGGGAATTATTATAAGATAATTCCGAAACCTGTATCCCCGCTTTTCACAGAAGCTGCTGTGTATAAACCGGTAGCCGTTGCTGTTGACCAGTATAACAGATTGTTTGTTGTGTCATCCACGACATATCAAGGTATCATCGTCATGGATGATAATGCAAAATTCTCCGGATTTATTGGTGCTCAGAAGGTTGTCATCAGCCCGATGGAAATCATCTGGAGAAGACTGCAAACAAAAGAGCAGAGAGAATCTCAGCAGGAATACGTGTCAACTGAGTTTAATAATATAACGATTGATAAAGACGGATTTATTTACGTTACGACATCATCGATTGATGAAAACTCAGTTGCATCGGCTATAAACTCGCGCTCAAAATCGGGTGACTATGCACCGGTTAAAAAGCTGAATGCTTCCGGCGCCGATATCATGAGCAGAAACGGTTTTTGGCCGCCGTCCGGTGAGATAAATTTCAGCTTCAGTTCAAGAGCTGGTGCAATAAGCGGTCCGTCAAAAATTATTGATGTTGCCGTCGGTCCGGAAGGTACATGGTCGATAATCGACGAAAAACGTAGCAAAGTCTTTACGTATGACAAATACGGCAACCTTCTCTTCGCTTTTGGCGACACTGGCGAGCAACTTGGTAATATATATAATATTGAAGCAATCACATACAAAGGCGACGATATACTATTACTTGACAAATCTAAGGACTGCTTCACCGTTTATAAGAGGACTGAATACGGCAACCTTCTGATAGAAGCATTAGCTCACCAGAATCAACGCCGTTATGATATGGCGGTATCAGGCTGGATGGACATACTCCAGCGCAACAGCAACTTCGATGCTGCTTACATCGGCATTGGTGATGCACTTAAGCGCGATGCTAAGTATAAGGAAGCGATGGAGTATTACAAGTTCGCATATAACGCAGCCTCGTATTCTGATGCGTTCCGTGAGGTTCGTAAGGAATGGGTGTCAAAGTGGATATGGACAATTCCAATAATTGTCGTCGTAATATGTGTTCTTATTACGAAGTTCTTCAAATATGCGGCGCGCGTTAATAAGGCTGCACAGCTTAGAGTCGGTCGCAAGAGTCTGAAGGAGGAGCTGTTATACGGTTTCCATTTGATCTTCCATCCATTTGACGGATTCTGGGATCTCAAGCACGAATATCGCGGAAGCGTCAGAGCGAGTATCATATATATAGTCGTTACGGTCTTTACCTTCTACTATCAATCAGTAGGTACAGGGTATATCTTTAACCCGACGGAATCCTATATGAACATTTTCGCTCAGATAGCATCAGTTGTCGTGCCGCTGCTTCTTTGGGTCGTGGCAAACTGGTGTCTGACGACGCTTTTCGATGGCGAAGGAAGCTTTAAAGATATATTCATTGCAACATCTTATAGCTTGTTACCGATTCCGATGCTTGTAATCCCCTCCGTTATATTAAGCAACATGCTTGCTCAAAATGAGGGACAGTTAATTACGCTTCTTGTGAGCATGGCGTTCTTCTGGATGGGTTTACTAATCTTCTTCGGAATGATGGTTACACACGATTATTCACTGTTAAAGAATGTAACGACATCTCTGGGAACCATCGTTGGTATGGCGTTCGTAATATTCGTATCTGTACTGTTTTCAACACTTGTCGCTCAGATGGTGAGCTTCATCTCAAGCATCATCGTTGAGCTGACATATAGAGCATAATGAGGGAAGAAAGGAAGGACGGTTTAAAAGCATGAAGAAACATGTAAGATTCATATCAGGTCTCCTGGCTTTCCTCATGGTAGTAGGCACCTTTGGAATATATACGACTGATAGGGTGTCTGCAGCGGTTGCCGCTGTCGACTACATGACGTACGAATACGAGTCTGAGCAGGATAAACTAAACGATATGGTGCTGCATAAGACTCAGAACGGCTATTCGATTTACGTCGAAGAATACACAGGAGAAGTTGCAATAGTCAAGAATTCGACAGGACAGGTTCTTTTCACGAACCCTTACGATATCGGTTCAATTACCGCGGCGAACTCAGACAATATCCGTTATAGGATCCTTTCGCAGATTTTTGTTGAATATCAGGACAAAGACGGAACAACAAAATGGATGTATAGCTATGAAGAAGCTTCGCTCCGCAACCAAATTGTTGTTAAGGATATTAAAAATGGTGTCCGCGTAGAGTATAGTATGGGGCGCGAGGACGTAAGACGCCTCGTTCCGAGAATGATTCAGAAGGAGCGCTTTGAGAACATTATTCTCAGCAAAATAACAAGCGAGTTTAACAAAAAAAAGCTTAAATACCACTATGTGTTAATGGATCCAAAAGACCCTGAGCTATCTGAACGCGCCATTGCTGCGATGAACGCGAAATATCCTATCACGACAAAAATGTCGGTTTATATATTAGACTCGGCCGTTACTCAAAACGAGCTTAATTATTGTGAGAACACTATTAAGACATATGCTCCAGAATATACGTATGAGATGCTCGACGAAGACCATGCTATCACCGAGTACGAAGGTACAGATGAAGCGCCGGCTCTCTTCCGTATGGCGCTTGAGTACACGCTTGACGATGATGGTGTGACTGTTCGTCTTGCAGCAAACGGTATAGAATACGACGAAACTACTTACAAGCTCTTGTCAGTGTCTATACTGCCATACATGGGCTGCATTAGCTCAGAAAATCCGGGTTACACGTTTATGCCTGACGGGTCTGGAGCTCTCTTCTCCGCAATGGATTTGAGAAGAGTATCATGGAACAGAGTGGGAAGTCTCCACGGTCCAGACTTTGCGTATCAGAGTATAAGTGGCGCACATCAGGAAATATTGACAATGCCTGTATTTGGCGCAGTTACACAGGTAAGAGATTATCGTATTATTGAAAATACTGATAATACGGAATCTGAAACCGAAACTGATGAAACTGCTGAAACTGATGAAACTGCTGAAACTGCTGAAATTGCTGAAACTGCTGAAATTGCTGAAACTGATGAAATTACTGAAACTGATGAAATTGATGAAATTGATGAAACTGATGAAACTGATGAAAACGGAGAACCCGTAGAGCCCGAAGAACCGAAGCCGCCGGTTATTTATGAAGCGTATACACGCAGTAAAGGTTATCTTGCCATTATAACAGAGGGCGACTCTCTTGCAAGCATCAGGTATGAAAACGGCGGTACACTTAACAAATATGCTGCTATTTACGCAAGCTTCATACCGCGTCCCTCAGATGAATATAACCTTGCACAGTCGATATCCGTTGCTTCAGACGTAACGTGGCGTGTTGAGTCCCCACGTAAATATGTCGACAGCTACAGAATTAGATATATAATGCTTGACGATAAAGATGTAGCAGCTAGTGCCGGAGTAACCGATTATTATGAAGCGACATATTTCGGCATGGCTAAGGCCTACAGAGATTATCTTGAGAAGAACGGATATATCACAAGGCTTACCGAGAATGATGTAAAAGAAGATATGCCGCTTTACATCGAAGTTCTTGGTTCGATGGAGACAAAAGACAGAATTCTCTCAATTCCTGTTACAGTCGATACACCGCTTACAACATTTGAGGACATCATAACTATGCACAAAGAGCTAAGTGAAGCGGGAGTGTCGAACATTAACTTCAGACTAAGGGGCTTTGCAAACGGAGGACTATCTGATAAATATGTCCCGTATAGGCTGAAGTGGGAGAAATCTGTTGGCGGATCCGACGGATTTAAGGATTTGTTAGCATATGCTAAGGAAAAAGGAATTGGCATATTCCCTGACTTTGACTTTGCATACGCTGCAAACAATAAATCATTTGATGGATTTAGCTATAAAAAGCATGCAGTTAAGACGATAGACGACCGCTATGCGAGTAAGCGTTATTATAACGCGACATCTCAGTCGTTTGTAAGATACTTTGAAATTGCAATTTCCCCATCTGTATTTGACAAGTTCTATACAAAGTTTAGAACGTATTACCTTGATTATGAGCCAATTGGAATATCTGTTGCGACACTCGGCTCTGACTTGAACGCAGACTTTGATGAAGATGATCCGTTCAATCGCGAAGATTCCAAGAAGTTTACAATTGCACTTCTCAAGGATATTTCCGAGGATTACGGTAATGTCATGGTCGATGTAGGTAATGCATACACCTACAAATATGTAAACCATATACTTAATGCTCGTCTTAACAGCAGCCGGTTCTTTAACGAAACATATTCAATTCCGTTTGTAGGACTTGTTCTTCACGGTTACATTAACATTGCCGGAAACCCGATCAACGAAGAAGGCGATATAAGCAATGCTGTTCTCAAGGCAATCGAAAATGGCGCATCCCTTTACTTCATACTCGCTTATAGAAATATTTCAGAGCTGAAGAAAGATGAGATACTGAGCGGATATTACTCAGTGCGCTATGACATCTGGTTTGACGATATTGTAAAATACTATAGTATAGTCAACGATGCTGTCGGTGATCTTCAGACGGCGCTTATCACAGGACATGAGTTCCTTATCGGTGAACGTATACCTGATGAAGATGAAATCATAGCAGACCAGATAGAAGCTGCCGAAAGAGCTGCTGCTGAAGAAGAAGCAAAGCGTATAGCTGAAGAAAAAGCAAGGCGTGCTCAGGCTCTTGCTGAGCGTAAAGCTGCTGAAGCCCTTGCAAGAGAGATAGCATCAGCTCCACAGGATACGGCTCTTCTTGCTGATGAGACAGAAGGACTCCTTGCAGCTGTTGAAGAGCAGATAGAAATTGCTCTTGGGCTTGTATCGGAGGTAACATCGCTCAAGCGCGCGCTTGACGATGCGATAGCTGCAAGAGATGCGGCACAAGCTGCTGCTGACGCGGCTGCTGCGGCGCTTGCTGAAGCACCAAACGATGAGGATGCAAAAGCTGCTGACGAAGCGGCAAAAGCAGCTCTCGAAGAAGCAGAATTAGCAGTTACTGATGCTCAGGCAGAGCTTGAGTCAGCAGTATCCAATATGAAGATAGCGATAACAGCAGCTATAAAATCTGCAGACGATGCTGAAGCCAACAAAGAAACGGCAAAGCGTAAAACAGAAATAACTGATGATGCATCAGTCGCTGCAAGCGCAGCTAGGGTTAATACTTATGCCGACAGTGCTATAGAAAAAACAAAATCTGCGCTGGCAACTGTCAATGAGGTACTTCTTAACGCAGGTTACGAAGAAGTTCAGCACATTGAAGAGGAACCATCCGAAGAGCCCAGTGAAGGTGAAGACGGCAATTCACCGAATGTGCCGTCTGTGCCTGGCTGGCCCAGACGTGATGATGAGGACGAGGAAGAAGGGTATAAGAGGACTAAGTATACAGTCGACGACGGTTCCATCGTTCTTGTCACATATGAAACGGGTAAGAAGTTTATCCTCAACTACAATACGTTTGATGTAACTGTTGTCCTTGATGGCACAACATATACAGTAACCGCACACAATTTTGTAACAATCAAATAAGGAAGGGAGTTTGAATATGAATATTGAAGCTAAGAAAAAGAAAATTAAGATTGATTCAGCTCCCAAGAAGAGACGCCGTATCGCTTCACTTGATAGACGTAAAGCACGTGTTGGCTGGTTGTTTGTACTGCCGTTTGTGATTGGACTTGTAATTATCTATCTGCCGATAATATACAATTCAATCATGTTCAGCTTCAATGAAATCAATACGCTGCAGGGTGGTGGCTATGAACTTGTACCGGTTGGCTTTAAAAACTACTCGGAAGCATTGTTTGTAGACCCGAGCTATGTAACAGAGCTGACGTCCGGTATAAGAGAGTTAATTTTCGATATTCCAGCAATAATCATATTCGCTCTATTCATAGCCATACTACTCAACCAAAACATTGTGGGGCGAACAGGGTTCCGTGCGATATTCTTCATACCTGTTATTATTGCGACAGGTTTGATAAGCGATATCGATGCTCAGAACATACTTGCCTCTTACATGGGAGATACCGGCGCATCAATTGATACTGGTACTGGACGTAATACCGTTGCAGAGATTGTTAGAGTAATGGATGTAGAGATGCTCTTCGCTAATATGCGAGTGGGATCTGATCTTGTTGCGTATGTTGTAAATGCGGTTAACAACATATTTAACATAGTAAACCGCTCTGGCGTTCAGATGCTAATATTCCTTGCTGGTCTCCAGTCAATATCTCCGGCGATTTACGAATCATGCAAAATAGACGGCGCTACAGGCTGGGAAACGTTCTGGAAGATAACGTTTCCGATGATCAGCCCGATGATACTGGTTAACGCGATCTACACTATCATCGATGCTCTTACTCGTTCAGACAACAATGTCATGACTTATATCGACCAGGTGTACGATACTGGTGCTGACGGAAACGTTATATCATCGGCGATGGCGTGGATGTACTTCCTGATAGTTACGCTCCTCATCGTTGTTGTTTCCGGTATCATCTCCGCATACGTCTTCTATCAGAGACGTGACGAATAAGGAGGAACGGACTGATGGATGTAAATAGAATTCAGAGCTCACCAGTAGTCAAAAAAGCAACGAAGAACAAGATCAGAGTTGATTTTGAAGGCCGTACGTCAGCGTGGGAAAGATTTAAGATAAAAGTATTTTCTGTAAGCTTTCTCAAGGACGTAGTGTGGTACCTTTTCAGATTGATACTGCTGATCGGTATATCTTACGTTATCATCTACCCATTCATTTCAAAAGTAGCATCGTCGTTCATGAGCCGTGAGGACTTTGTCGACGCGACAGTTCTACTTATCGCGAAACATCCAACGCTTGATACCTATAAGGCCATTATAGTCGATAACGAGTATTTCAGAGCGATGCTCAATACCTTCATTCTATCGGCATCAACGGCTATCGTTCAGACATTTATAACGTGTCTGATAGGTTATGGTTTCGCGAAGTTCAAGTTCAAGGGCAACAAAATCCTCTTTATGTTTGTTGTCCTAACGATGATAGTGCCTCACCCGACTGTTCGCCTTTCGATGTTCATGAAGTTCCGTTATTTCGATATTTTTGGAATATTCAACTTCCTCGGCGGCGGTGTATTTGAGAGCATAGATATCTTGAAATTCACTGACATATCGCTTATTAATACTTATTGGCCATTTTACATTCTTTCAGCAACGGGTCTTGCCTTTAAGAACGGTCTTTACATATTTATGTTGCGTCAGTTCTTCCGTGGCGTTCCCGATGAGCTTGAGGAATCAGCATATATCGACG
The DNA here is from genome assembly GCA_012522015.1 of Clostridiales bacterium. Classification (GTDB taxonomy): domain Bacteria; phylum Bacillota; class Clostridia; order Oscillospirales; family CAG-272; genus DTU064. Next base: position 24,431 of record JAAYLD010000032.1, on the reverse strand, counting down.
GCTCAGGACCCTTCCGTACATTTGTACAGATTATCCTCCCGCTGTCGATCCCGATGCTTATAACTGTCTTCATGTTCGCTTTCTCATGGCAGTGGACAGATAACTATTACACACGTGTCTTCTTCACGAGCCAAGGACCATACACGCTTCGTGCCTTCATTAAGATACCGAGGTCTCTTGATACCGAGTATCCTGGTCAGAACATGTATGTTGCAGCTATACGTAACACGTGTGGAATACTCATAATGCTGCCGCTTATCCTTATCTACGCATTTTTACAGCGTTATCTTGTCGAGAGTATAGAGCGTGCGGGTATAGTTGGATAAGCATTAAGAAAAACAAGAAAAGAATTGTAGAGAAGCGAAGAACAGTAGGCTATGCAATAGCTTAGTGAACAACGGGCAAATGAAAACACCCTCGTATCGTGTGGTACGAGGGTGTTTTATTGCTTTTTTTAAAACATTTAATTTCGATGCCTGCTTTAAAATTAATTAAAGGATGCTTGATATAAATGCTCGTGTGCGTTCTTTTTTCGGGGACGTAAAGATGACATCAGGCGTATCAGCTTCTTCTATAATGCCAGAGTCCATGAAAACAACTCGGGAAGATATTTCACGTGCAAAGCTCATCTCATGTGTGACAACGAGCATCGTCATACCGCCCTTTGCAAGATAGCGCATGACTCCGAGCACTTCACCAACCATCTCCGGGTCAAGGGAAGATGTTGGTTCATCAAAAAGTATTACCTCAGGATTCATACATAATGCACGGGCAATAGCAGCACGCTGTTTTTGACCACCCGAAATTTGACGAGGAAGGGCATCGGAGAATGCGTACATTCCAACGCGGTCAAGGTACATTATTGCAGTCTCTTCCGCTTCTGCACGGCTGCGTCCGAGCACCTTCACTTGCCCCACAACGCAGTTTTGAAGCACAGTCATGTTATTGAAAAGATTGAACTGTTGAAATACCATGCCAACTTTTGCGCGGTAGCGCGAAATCGATTGACGATCGGTGATAATGCTTTTGCCATGAAAGAGAATGTCGCCACCCGACGGTTCTTCAAGCAAGTTTATACAACGAAGGAGCGTTGATTTTCCGGCACCGGATGAACCGATGATCGATACGACCTCTCCCTCAAAAACAGACATTGATATATCACGAAGCACATTATTTTCGCCAAATCTTTTTTCAAGGTTGACGATTTCTAAGATTGCATTGCTGTTGCTATTATTGGTATTTATATTGTTGATATTGCTCATTTTAACCCACCTCCGGTAATTGTTTTCGACTCGGAGGTAATATGTATTGATGCTTTTGAGTATGATTGTGATCCGTGTATAGTGTACGAATCTTTTCCCTCCATTTTACGTTCGATAAAACGTAAAATCCTCGTAACTGTAAACGTCAATATGAAGTATATGACAGCTGTAATGAAGAAAGCTTCAAAGTATCGATAATAAGCTCCTGCCGCTGACTTTGACATGAAGTAAAGCTCAGCAACCGATATTACGTTTAATACGGAGCTGTCCTTTATATTAACGACAAACTCATTTCCAATGGAGGGCATTACGTTTCGTATCGCTTGAGGGAAAATTACATTGAACATAACTTGGCGGTATGTCATACCAATGGAAAGAGCGCCTTCCATCTGACCGGAGTCAACTGATATGATGCCGCCGCGGATGATTTCCGCCATATAAGCCCCGGTGTTAATTGATATAATGATAATGGCGGAAACTATGCCTTTGTATATATCATGTAAACCGGAAAGTGCTTTAGACAAACCGCCATAGTATATGACCATTGCTTGAACAATCATCGGGGTGCCGCGGAAAACTTCAATGTAAGCAGATAAAATAACGCTTAAGAAGCGTACCGACAGTTTTTTCAGCGGCTTATCGCTTTTATGAACTGGAATTGTCCGCAAAAGAGCGACGATAAGACCGATGAGAAAGCCAAAAATCGTCCCTGAAAGTGAAACGACAACGGTTATCACCGTGCCGCGGAGAAATAACGACCAATATTTCGACAGTATGAACGAAACTCCGCCAAAAAAGGATTGTGGCATGATATTGTTTCCTATTCTACGTTATTTTAAGAAAGTTATTCGCTGAGCGGCTGTCGCTCAATGGCACCATCCATCAGCTCTTGACGCATATCATCAGAGATATTTGCAAGAATTTTGTTAATTTCTTCAACAAGGTTGCTTCCCTTGCGAAGTCCGACAGCTATTGAAAGTTCATCTTCTGATGCAGCAAAGCCCTGTCCTTCTTCAAATGTTACATATGTAAGGTCACTGTTGGCAAAAACAGCGGATTTAGCACCGGGTAATTCTGATACATATCCGTCGATTGTGTCGCTCTGTAACGCTACTATCATTGCAGGGAACGTGTCCATAGCAGTCTGGACGAGAGCTTCCGTTGCTTGTTCCTCAAGTGCCGTATAATGGAATGTATCAAGCTGAGCAGTCAGTTTGGCGCCAGCAAAGTCGGAAAGCTTAGTTGCATTTGCGTAGGGGCTGTCTTTACGCACGACAATAACAAGATCGCTTATATAGTAACCATCTGAAAAGTCGATAGTTTCACGGCGGGAAGGGATCGGACTCATACCGGCAATAATAGCATCGATTTCACCGGTCTGCAAAGCTGAAGGAAGCCCGCCCCATTCTATTTTCACGACTTCAAGTTTGACTCCGAGCTCGTCGGCGATTTTACGAGCGATTTGAAGATCGTAACCATCGGCATATCCGCCGCTTGTTATCGGAACCGTGTAATCGCTTGGCTCTGCCTGCGTCCAGTTGAATGGAGCATAGTCACATTCCATTCCAACGCGTATAACGCCGGATTCTTTAATTTTTGCTAAATCGTCTGTTGAGCTTTGACACGCGAAGAGAAAGAGAGGTGTTGTTAAAAGGATTGCAGCAAGTAAAAGATAAATTAGCTTTTTCATATCTCTACTCCTTATTATGTATTTTTTATATAATACCGGGTAAGTTTTATCCCGGGTTATACCGATTTTCAGCAGCGGCTGACTTAAAATGAAATATAAAAAGCCGCTACTGTGAAAGCTTTCGTCACAGTAGCGGCTGACTTACCAGTATGTTCTTGTGTTTTGTTCTGCTATAAAACAAACAGAATCTAAAACATAAAGGCTGTCGTTCGCATACCATGATAGCGCTCCACAGGAAATTGTGACAGTCATACGGGTATTTCCCGTATGCCCAGCAAACGACAGCCTTTGCGTGCTAATCGTCGCTTCGGCGGCGAACCCTTTCGTTTCGCGGGCGCAAACCCGTTACCCGAACTACTCTTGAACGCCGCTCCTCTATCGAAGGTACGGTAATTTTTGTACTATTTATATATATGTATTAATGTTTAGTACACATTATATAATATGGTATTACAACACGTCAATACTTTGTACAAAAATTCAATAATATTGTGTGAATGTATAAAAATACACTGATTATTGTAACATAAATTTGTGCAATTAGCATATGAGAAAAAGGCATAAATGGAAATTGATGCTTATCAATATGCCGTTATAGGCAAATTGGGATCATCGTGGCCTTTTATAACTGATTTTATGATGACAGGATAGCTTACTTTATCATTTACGTGCACAATAACACGTTCTCCGACGCGGCGGCCAAAAATAGCACGTCCAAGTGGCGATTCCTTTGATATGCAGTTATTAAAAACGTCGTTGCGCAGCGTTGTCACAAGCCGAATTTTACGCGTTTCAGGCTCGCCATCTGTTGTGTTCTCATATTGAAGTTCAATTTCGTCGAAAAGACCGACGACGCCCTCGGTTGAATCAGTTTTAACGATAATGGCTGTTTTAAGCATATTTTCAAGATAACGTATCCTGCTGTTGTTGCGTCCAAGTTCGCGTTTAGCCGAACGGTATTCGTCGTTTTCGCTGAGATCGCCAAGGGCTCGAGCTTCCTTTACGGCTTCGCGGAGCTTCTGTGCCGCTGCTTTGCGGGCAGAAAGCTCCTCTTTCATTTTCTGTATATCGATTTCCGTTAGTTCGTTGTGCATTGTTGGCTCCGTATGTAATTATATAATTAATTGATAATAATGTTATGCTGTATTTTACGTTGAGGACAGTATTATTATACACAGGTGAATAACGTGATGTTAAGATAATAGCAATATATTACCACAAGAGAATTACAACGTCAATATCATTAATCAGCAGTAATGGAATAGCTAAAATGAGAACTGTAAAGCCGCAGGTGTGGTCAGAATACGATTAATAATACTTATGCAACAAATCCGCTCTACTTGACAAAAAATTGTGCTGGGGGTATAATCCTAACAAATAGGTAGGAATTATGCTTTGCAAGATGTAGACATCGGTTTTTGTGTTAATAATATGTATTTTTTTAATGCTTTTGACCTTAGCTTTACTTTTTAAAACACAACAGGGTAGGTGGCTGGCGGTTGTGGCGTAGTGTGCCTATAACCTGCTTTTTGGTAATGTGGTATAATATAAATGACATATCGTTGTGTCAAAAATACTGTTAAATAGGTGAGCGGTAGTATGAATGCTGTGACAAAAACAACACGAGACGAGGCATGGGAACTTTTAACTCAATATAATAAAGGTGAGTTTCATCTGCGCCATGCCCTTATTGTTGAAGATGTAATGCGGTGGTTTGCTGTAAAACTTGGATACGGTGACGAGGTTGATTTTTGGGGAATTGTAGGATTGCTTCACGACCTTGATTTTGAGATGTATCCTGATGAGCATTGTACAAAAGGGCAGGAAATTATGCGCGAGGCGAACATTGACGAGCATATTATCCGCGCAGCAGCAAGCCACGGCTGGGGAATTTTTGTCGATATTAAACCTGAGCATGAAATGGAGCGTATTTTATACGCTGTTGACGAACTGACGGGGCTGATTGGGGCGGTTGCTATCATGCGGCCATCACGCAGCGTGTCAGATCTTGAAGTTTCATCGGTTAAGAAAAAGTTTAAAGACAAAAGATTTGCGGCCGGATGCTCACGCGATGTTATATTGAAAGGTACCGAGCTGCTCGGTTGGGAGCTTGATAAGCTGATAGGCGAAACTATACTTGCGATGCGTGAGAGCAAACATGTTGATTGACGGAAAATGATAAACAAAACATAAGTGATAAACGTAGAATATAGATAAAACCTTTACCGCCCCTCGGAGGGATATATAAAGGAGAATAAACAGAGTTTTTATGAAGAAAATTATAAACACAAATGATGCACCGGCTGCAATCGGACCGTATTCGCAGGCAACAGTGACGGAAGATTTGCTTTTTACCTCCGGACAGCTTGGTATTGACCCTTCGACGGGCGAGCTTGAGGACAGCATTAACTCTCAGGTGAAGCGAGCAATAGAAAATGCGGGTGCCATTCTCAAAGCCGCTAATTTAAGCTATGAAAACGTCGTAAAGACGACATGTTTTCTTACAGATATGAAAAATTTCGCGGCTTTTAACTCAATTTACGCGGAATATTTTAAACATAACCCCGCCCGCTCGTGCGTCGAAGTGTCTGCGCTTCCAAAGGGTGCGCTTTTTGAAATTGAGCTTATAGCATCAAGGGAGAAGTAAAACAGTGCCGGGACGTTTTTCAAGAACAGAGCTGATATTCGGGCGTGAAGCTATTGAAAACTTAAGTAAATGCCGAGTTGCCATTTTTGGTATTGGTGGTGTCGGCGGTTATGCAGCAGAAGCGCTTGTGAGAAGCGGTATCGGAGCTATTGATATTATCGACAACGATAAGGTCTGCACAACGAATATAAATAGGCAGATATTTGCGACAACAAGCACAGTTGGAATGTATAAGGTTGACACGGCAGAAAAGCGTCTTTTAGACATTAACCCAAGTCTTAAGGTATATAAGCATAAATGCTTTTTCACACCGGAAACATCAAAAGAGTTTGATTTTTCACAATATGATTACGTCATCGATGCAATCGATACTGTAACCGGCAAGATTGAAATAATAATGTGCGCGCGCGATGCGGGTGTCCCCGTCATTTCCGCAATGGGGGCGGGAAATAAAACAGACCCCAGCAAGCTGCGTGTAACAGATATATATAAAACAACGGTGTGCCCGCTTGCTCGCGTAATGCGTCATGAACTGCGCCGTCGCGGAGTTGATAAGCTAAAAGTGGTATATTCTGAAGAGGAACCCGTTCGCTCGGATGATGCTGAGCTCAGCTTCAATGTTGGCTGCGATTTTCCGCCCGGGACAGAGCACACTTGCTCGTCACGCCGCGATATTCCGGGTTCAACAGCATTTGTACCGCCGGCGGCGGGGTTGATGATAGCAAGCGAGGTAGTGCGGGATCTTATTGCAAAAAAAGCTCATGAAAAAACGACGACACAATAGAAGAGGAAATGTAATGCCATGATGATTTCGACAAAAGGGAGATATGCTCTGCAGATAATGCTCGATTTGTCGCAGCATGAGGGAGAGGGTTATATTTCACTTAAAAAAATATCGGAGCGTCAGGAAATATCGGTAAAGTATCTTGAAGCGATTATTATGAATCTTAACAAGGCAGGCTTCGTTGAGAGTATGCGCGGAAAGGACGGCGGTTACAAGCTGACAAGGCGTCCGGAGGAATATACGGTCGGCTCAATAGTCAAGCTTGCTGAAGGATCCGTTGCGCCTGTCTCATGCCTTGAAAATAACCCGTACGGATGTGAGCGTGCCGATAGGTGTCTGACGCTTCCTGTGTGGATTAAGCTTGAGAGCATTGTAAGCTCTTATCTTGACAGTATAACGCTGCGCGATGTGCTTGACGGGAACGTATAACAATAATGTGGATAGTAATATTGTAAAGAGAAGCAGCGTCAACTAATAATCTGTCACCGTCATCGGGAAGATAAAATCGAAGGCAAATTTTTTATTTTGTAAAAATTTATAAATCCTATTGACAAGGTAGGATATACTGTTTATAATTAAGAAGTGAAAAAACAAAACTGTTTTATTCATGCTTGACAGCATATAAGTATGATACATCACGCCGCAATTATTTTATCCTTTGCATGATGTATATACCTACATATAACAAGCACAGTTGAGCAGCATATTAAAAGGAGTTATATCAAAATGAACGTATATGCCGATAACGCGGCAACGACAAGGGTTAGCCGCACAGCGCTGCGCGCAATGCTTCCATATTTCGATGAGATGTACGGTAACCCGTCGAGTCTCCATTCAGTAGGTCAGAGGGCAGCGGAAGCGCTTTATGAAGCAAGAGAAAAGATTGCAGCGTGTATCGGTGCTGAGCCGCGTGAGATATATTTTACCTCTGGTGGCACAGAATCCGACAATCAGGCTATTATGTCTGCCGTCGAGGCAGGTCGACGTAAAAATAAAAGGCATATCATTTCTACGGCGATTGAGCATCATGCCGTTATGAATACGCTGAAAAAGCTTGAGCGTCAGGGATTTGAGGTTACACTGCTTGATGTGCCGGAGAATGGTATTATTACACCAGAAGCTGTCGCGGAAGCTATACGTCCAGACACAGCTCTTGTCACGGTTATGTACGCAAACAACGAAATCGGCACGATACAGCCAATAGCTGAGATAGGTGCTATATGCCGTGAGCGTGGTGTCATATTCCATTCGGATGCTGTGCAGGCAGCAGGGCATATTGAAATAAATGTAGTCCGCGACAATGTCGATATGCTTTCAATATCATCGCATAAGTTCCACGGACCTAAGGGAGTAGGGGCTCTTTACGTTCGCCGCAGCGTGCCGCTCACCAGGCTTATAGAAGGTGGTGAGCAGGAGCGTAACCGTCGTCCAGGCACAGAAAACGTACCCGGTATAATGGGAATGGCGGCGGCACTCTACGAAGCATGCGAAAATATGAATGTCGTAGCGCCAAAAATCATGGCGATGAGGGACAGGCTGATTGAAGGGCTGTCAAAAATACCGCATTCTATTTTAAATGGTGACGCAAAACGCCGTTTGCCGGGCAACGTCAACTTCTGCTTTGAGGGCGTTGAGGGAGAATCTATTGTCCTACTCTTAGATGAATATGGAATTCAGGCTTCGTCTGGGTCGGCTTGCGCGTCCGGATCGCTTGATCCGAGCCATGTGCTGATTGCCATCGGTCGTCCGCATGAGATAGCACATGGATCGCTTCGCCTGACGCTTTCGGAAGAGAACACTCAAGAAGAAGTAGATTATATACTTGAAAAAGTGCTGCAGGTCGTCGAGCACCTGCGCAATATGTCTCCCGTTTGGAGAGACCTTGTGGAGGGGAAAAGGGAATATGTTATACAGTGAAACTGTAATGGATCATTTCAGGCATCCTCGCAATGTCGGCGTCATTGAGGATGCTGACGCCGTAGGCGAAGTAGGAAACGCAAAGTGCGGCGACATCATGAGAATGTACCTCAAGATTAACGATGGAGTAATAACCGACGTAAAGTTTGAAACCTTTGGATGTGGCTCTGCAATCGCCGCAAGCTCAATGGCGACTGAAATGATAAAGGGCAAGCCGCTCATAGAGGCTCTTTCGCTGACAAACAAAGCTGTTGTCGAGGCACTTAACGGACTTCCGGCGCATAAGATTCACTGCTCCGTGCTTGCCGAGGAAGCCATAAAAAAGGCGATAGAAGATTACTACAAGAGAAACGGTATTGAGTACGATAAGCGTGACTTCCCGGACTGTGATTCTTGTTCCTACTGTCAAAACGAATGAGCAAAACTAAAGGCCGGGTGCTTGTCGCCATGAGCGGCGGCGTTGATTCAAGCGTCGCCGCTTATCTTTTGACACAAGCAGGCTATGAATGTATAGGCGTGACAATGCGCCTTTTTGACAATTCTGATGCGGGAATTCCCGTTGGTAGTACATGCTGTTCTCTTGATGATGTTGAGGATGCAAAAGAAGCCTCAAGGCGTCTTGGCATAAAACACTATGTCTTCAATTTCACAGATGATTTCAAACGCGACGTAATCGGCCGTTTTGCTGACGCTTACATGAGGGGCGAAACGCCGAATCCGTGCATTGACTGCAATCGACATCTTAAATTTGGGCGGCTTTATGAGCGTGCCAAACAGTTAGGCTGTGATTTTATCGCGACGGGGCATTATGCTCGCATCTGCCGCGACGAAAATGGGAGGTATCTTTTAAAAAAAGCGGTCGACGAGACAAAAGATCAAAGCTATGTTCTTTATTCAATGACGCAGGACGAGCTTGCGCACACGCTTTTCCCGCTTGGGGAACTGACAAAAAAGCAGGTGCGTGAAATTGCCGCTAAAATTGGATTTAGCAACGCAAAAAAGCAGGAAAGTCAGGATATTTGCTTCGCGCCTGACGGTAATTATGCCGCCGCTATTGAGCGCTATACAGGCAAGACATTCCCGCCGGGGCGATTTATAAGCAAAGACGGCAAATATCTTGGAGAAAATAAGGGAATCATACATTATACCATCGGACAGCGCAGGGGGCTTGGCACCTCAGCCTCAGGCCGTATTTATGTGCTGGAAAAAAGAGCGGCGACAAACGAAGTCGTGCTGGGGGATGAGAGCGAACTTTATGCGGGAGCGCTTCTTGCACGTGATTTCAACTGGATTTCGCGCGAGGAGCCAGAAAAAGGAGAAAAAATACGCGTAAGCGTTCGCACAAGATACCGTCAGCGTGAAACTGGTGCATATGTGTATGTTGCAGGCTCTTCTGATGAATACAAAGGTAGCATGGGAGACAACAATTCCGGCAATAAAGATAACAAAGCAGCTGTTCGTGTTGAATTTGATGAACCTGTGAGAGCTGTCGCGCCCGGTCAGTCGGCAGTACTATACGATGGTGACATCGTCGTCGGCGGCGGAATAATAGACAAAGCGATTTATTGACGCGCTCCGGGGAAGATAATGCTGGAGCTTGCTTGATATAGTAGTTATAAAATAAAAATCGGAGCTTTCCACGTCGGAAGCTCCGATTTTTTATTATCAAAAACTATTTAAACGTATAGTCCGCCTCTTCATATGATCCAAAACCGCCGGTAAGCTAAATTTCATCGTACTCGTTTGGATAATTTTTATGGTATGTGTGATTGCTGGGCAGTACGAATTTATAAATGTCCTTGTAATTATGCGCCGCGGCGATGACCGACGAGAGCACCAACAGCACTAAAGATACTGAAGGTGACAATGTTGGCGATTACTATTGTAGAACCGACAGGGGTTGATGCCAGTATTGATATTATAATGCCAATGGCTGAGCATAAAACAGAGAGAACAGCTGAGCAAATGACGACGGCGCGGAAGCTTTTATAAACGCGCATGGCGGAAAGCGACGGGAAAATGACGAGGGCAGAAATCAAAAGCGAACCGACAAGGTTCATCGCTAAAACTATTATGACGGCGGTTACAATGGCGATTAGCATATTGTATACACCTGCCCTGATGCCAACAGCGGCGGAGAAAGCCTCATCAAACGTGACGGCGAAAATCTTATTATAAAAAAGAAGAAAAATGATGATGACAGCTGCCGACATGACAATGCTGATCCAAACATCCGAGCGCGAAAGCGTTAAAATTGACGTTGAGCCGAAAAGCGTTGTGCATATGTCGCCGGATATGTTCGATGACGTTGAAAATACATTGAGAATTAAATAGCCTACAGCCATCGCACTTACCGAAAGCATGGCAAGCGAGGCGTCGCCTTTGATTTTAGCTTTGCTGCTGCTTTTTAAGAGGAGTACAGCGCATAAAATTGTAACCGGTATAATTACAATCATGTCGTTTGAAATACCCAGCACCGTGGCGACTGCCAGCGCGCCGAAAGCAACGTGTGACAGCCCGTCGCCGATGAAAGAAAAGCGCTTTAGAACAAGCGTTACGCCAAGCAGAGATGAGCACAGCGATATGAGAACGCCGACAATGAGAGCATTTCGTATAAACGGATATTCAAAATAAAGGGCAAGCTTCTCAAAGATTAAAGATACACTCATGTCCGTATTTCGTCCTCTCCGGAGAGCTGAATGAAAGCTCGCCCGTCTTCGCTTTTAATATATTCTTCCTTTGTCCCAAAGAAGTTTCTTTTGTGACCGATGTGAAGTATGTGCGTGGCATATCGAACAGCGGCGGCAATGTCGTGTGAAACCATGATAATTGTTGTGCCGTCCTCCCGGTTGAAATTTTCAATAAGTGAGTACATCTCACCTGTAACTTTCGGGTCAAGACCGGCGGCTGGTTCGTCAAGCAAAAGTATTTTTTTTGCCGCACAAAGGGCGCGTGCAAGAAGCACGCGCTGCTGCTGTCCGCACGACAGCTCGCGGTAACAGCGGCGGGCAAGATGCGCTATTCCAAGCTGCTCCATTGCGCGCACGGCAGCAGCCTTCTGCTCGCGGCTGTAAAAAGGTCTTGCGCCAAGGTGTCCTGTGAATCCGGAGAGTACAATTTCGCGCACCGACGCTGGAAAATCGCGTTGAACTTCCGTTTGCTGCGGCAAATAACCGACATCTGTCCGTGAAACACCGTCTCCTGTCGTTATTTCACCACTCATTGGCTCGTGAAGCTTGAGCATAGCGCGTACGAGAGTGCTTTTCCCGGAACCGTTTTCACCGACGATACAGAGATAGTCGCCGGCGTTTATCTCAAAGGAAATGTGTTCGGCTATCACTTCCCCGTCGTACCCAAGCGATACGTCACGGCATATAAACTGCGCCATTTGTTGTATCCTCCCGTCAAGTGAGCGCTTTTTTAAGCACTTCAAGGTTTGATTTCATCACATCAAGGTAAGTGATGCCATTTTTTATATCCTTTGAGTCTATATTCTGCATTGAGTTGAATGTAAGTATCGATATATTGCCAGCGCTAGTCTTTGCGCTTTTTATAATGGTTTCCGCAAGGCTTTTGCCCGAGCCGTCCATGATAAGTACAGCGGGGAGCGACAGCTCGTCAATCTTATTTGCAAGGAAAACGATGGTTTCAAAGCTTGCTTCAGTTTCAGCTGAGCATCCGGGAAAAGCGGCATGGTAGTCGAGGTCGTAGTCCTCGGCAAGATAACGCAGCGGGAAGCGATCGCATACGAGAATAGTCTTGTGCGCTGCTTCATCAACAGCCGCTTTGTAAGCGGCGTCGAGAGCCTCAAGCTCCGATATATAAGCGGCGGCGTTTGCCTTATAAAGAGACGCATTGTCGGGGTCAATATCGGCAAGCGCATCGGCTATTACACTACAAAGGACAGTAGCATTTTTAAGCGAAAGCCATAGGTGTTCGTCGTATTCGCTGTCATCATGGTCGCTCGGAGTGCCACTATCTGCGTCTGAGCCATGTCCTGCGCCGTCGTCTTTATCATCGTGACCGTGACCGTCTTCCATCCCCTCGACGATTTCCTCTTTCACGACATTATCACCCAACGCTTTTATCAGATTGATTGCAGTTAAATTATCGCCTGCATCAGCGAGAACATCCTCAACCCAAGCATCAGATGTACCACCGACGTATATGAAAAGATCGCACTCCCATGTAGCAATTATGTCGGCGGCAGTTGGCTGGTAGCTGTGAAGATCAACTCTGCTGTCAAGAAGAAGAGTCAGTTCTATATCAGCATCATCACCTGCAATGACACGCACCCAGTCGTACGGCGGGAATATTGTTGTGACGATCTTTAACTTATCACTGCCGACATAAGGTGAACAAGAGGAGAGAACAAAAGAGGCCACAGAAATAAAAATAACAGCCGTGATAGACAAGAGTAGAGTTATTGTGCGTGCCTTTGCTTGCTTTTTACCTTTGGCATATTTGAACATATACATTTTTATTAATTACCTTTGTTCAGATTAATTGTCGCCGGCTCACGGAATATTAAATTTGTGTTTTATTCTATCTACTCCGCCGCCGACTAATATGCTATCAGCGGCTGCATTTAGGGCTATGTGTTTGTATTGTAAGCATTTTTCTTTTATTTTGTTTTTAGAATTTTATGCCAGCATGAAAACATTCATACATTAATATCCGGCTTTTTGCATTTGCGACAGTGGCCAAAAAAGGTAGTTTCATCGCGGTCAATTGTAAAACCGTTTTTCTGTCCTACAATTTCAGCTATGCTGTGTGAGATTTCTTCATCCATATGGTAAAGGCGGCCACAAATATCGCATTTTAAGTGAAAGTGAAGGCGGCATTTGTCTCCGTCTGTTATTTGATATAAAAACTGCCTGCTGTTGCCGCGTACAAAACGCTTAACAGAGCCACTCTCAACAAGCTTTGTCATAAGGCGGTAAACAGTGCTTTTACCGGGCACTATATAGTTGCCGGTGTGGGCTTCCGCAGTTAAGCCTGAGATGATTTCATCGATTGTCAGTGGGCGATCGTTATGACGGCGCATATAATCAATCAGCGCCCTTTTCTGTATAGAATCGTAGCTGGCCATCTTTACACATCCGAGGTTGAGAGTAATTCTCACTTTGGTATAATTAATTATAAGAGCGCATTTATATTATGTCAATGACTGATGCCAAAAACATTTGACAATGCGCCCCGGGTATAGTAAAATATTTGAGAATAAGCTCAAAATGATTATTATACGCTCATTATATGGCCACAGGAGGCACAGTTTTAATGGAACAGGCAAAAATCCAAGAGCTGCGGCGGATAGCGACCGATATCCGCATAGGCATTATTGAAGCTGTTTACAACGCAGGCTCCGGACACCCGGGCGGCTCTCTCTCGATTGCGGACATATTGACGCACCTTTACTTTGTCGAGATGAATATAGATCCGTCCAATCCCAACAAAGAAGATAGAGATCGTTTCGTCATGTCAAAGGGACATACATCGCCCGCCCTTTACTCGGTGCTCGCCCACCGCGGTTATTTCCCCGTTGAATATCTTAAAACGTTCCGCAAGACGGGCAGTCATCTGCAGGGTCATCCAGATATGAAAGGCACTCCCGGTGTCGATATGACGACAGGCTCGCTCGGACAGGGTTTCTCTGTCGCTTGCGGTATGGCGCTTGCCTCAAAGCTGAAGGGCGACACTTTCCGTGTCTATACCGTCATTGGTGATGGTGAAAGTCAAGAGGGGCAGATTTGGGAAGCGGCAATGTTTGCGCCTCATTATAAGCTTGACAATTTAACACTTGTCCTTGACTATAATGGGCTTCAGATAGATGGGCGCACAGTCGACGTCATGAACCCAACGCCTCATGATGAAAAGTTCCTCGCCTTTGGCTGGAATGTTATCAATATAGATGCACATGATTTTTGTCAGATAGAGTCAGCTTTTGCCGCTGCTCGCGAGTGCAAGGGGCGTCCGACAGCTATCATCGCGAAGTCGCACAAGGGCTATGGTGTTTCATATATGCTTGATCAAGCAAGCTGGCACGGAAAAGCTCCGAACAAGGAGCAGTACGAGCAGGCACTTACAGAGCTTAAAGCTTACAGAGCTTCCATATGACGGAGGTATAATAAAATGGCAGAAGCAATTGCTACAAGAGAAGCATACGGAAAGGCACTTGCCGAATTTGGCGCTAAATATGATAAGCTCGTCGTCCTTGACGCCGACCTTGCTAATGCAACAAAGACAGAAATATTTAAAAAAGCATTCCCAGATCGCCATTTTGACTGCGGCATAGCTGAGGGGAATATGATGTGTGTGGCGGCAGGCCTTGCAACGGCCGGTTTCATTCCGTTCGCCTCCACATTTGCTATGTTTGCTGCAGGCCGCGCCTTTGAGCAGGTCAGAAACTCAATAGGCTATCCTCATCTTAACGTAAAAATCGGCGCGACGCATGCCGGAATATCGGTAGGTGAGGATGGTGCTACACACCAGTGCAACGAGGATATTGCCCTTATGCGCACAATTCCCGGAATGACGATAATAAATCCGTCCGACGCCGTTGAAGCGCGTGCTGCCGTTGAGGCTGCTATTAATTACTACGGCCCCGTTTACCTTCGCTTCGGCAGAGCTGCGGTTCCCGTTATGAACGATGCGGCAACATATAAGTTTGAGCTTGGACGCGGCATTTTAATGGCACCGGGTTCGGATGTTACAATAATAGCAACAGGCCTTATGGTTGAAATAGCTCTTCGTGCGCGCGAATTACTCGCAACAGATGGAGTTTCTGCACGTGTTATCAACATTCATACGATAAAACCTCTTGACGAAGAAATAGTGCTTGCGGCAGCTACTGAAACAGGCGCTATTGTAACGGCTGAAGAAGCTACTATTATCGGCGGACTTGGCAGTGCTGTTTCGGAGCTCCTTTCTGAAAAGCGTCCAACGCCTGTCGTTCGCGTTGGCATTGAAGATCTCTTCGGTCAGAGCGGACCTGCTAAAGAACTTCTTTCTGTTTATGGTCTTACAGCTGAGAACATAGCTGAAAAAGCTAAAAAGGCTCTTTCAATGAAAAAGCAGTAATACTTTTTAAATGAAAATTGAGGGCACCCTGGACAGGGTGCCCTTAATTATTTTATTACATTTGTAATAATTGAATATTACGACAGTGTTTTCAGCTCACCGAACATATCGGCGTTTTCACGCAGTTTTGCTTCATTTCCGATTGTGCAGAAGTATCCCTGGGCCATTACGGCGTCGACTAAATCAGCCTGTGCGCAAAGATCGTCGAGTGTGACGTCAAGCGCTTCCTCTCTTTCGCGTTGAACACTCTCATATTTTCTTCCGGAAAGGTAAGCATTAAGCGAAATCTCAGCTTTCTGGCGGCTTGATTTTGGCGAATCGATTCTGCTGAAGGTACCGATTATGAGCTTTGTTAATTCCTTTTCGTCAATGTTAAGTGAGCGGATAAAGTCGCCTGTCTTTCTATAGACTTTGTCCGTTGCACGAAGCTGCGGATCGCGGTATGAAGTGAATGTCACATTGCCGTTTGTAGGTAAGAAGCTGCACGATTGACCGTATGCGCCGCCCTTCACACGAATTTCTTTGTAAAGGTAATCAATGTTTAGAGCTGTTGTCAGAACGGCGAGCGCACCGCTATATTTAAAGCCTGCGTTCATAAAGTTGCCGCAGCGGGCGACATACTGTACCTGTATCGGCATCATGAAGCCTTCGTTTTTAGCTTGCGGCACGGGAAGCGGTTCCGGCTCACCGCATGGCTTACCACTGAGAAGCTTTGATGTGAATTCGGGCATTGCAGCTTCAAGCGCAGCGTAACCTTCGCTGTCGGCAGCGACGCTCACAAGGAGCTTGTCCTTCGCGAATATATACTCAGCGATGCCGGCAAGAATCTCACTAATGCGTGCACCTTTGTCTGAGAAGTTGTCTAAATCGGCCTTTAGTGTTTCATGGGCAGCAATGCCATTGAGCATTTCGCTGGCGAGCGATGCGCGGGAGAAGTATGAAAGCGCACGTGCTGCCGCGCAATAGTTGCCGCTTCCGGAAAACCTGCTTTGATTGCGGGAAACAATCTCGCCTAAAATCTCGCGCAGACGTTTTGTATCGCGGAAGTTCGATGTTTCAATAATTTCGGATATAAGCTTCATTGCGTATCCGACTTTGGAAGAAAGAGACTTAAAGGCAACTGTCGTATATAGCTTAAACTCATCGGCTGTGTTGCACTTGTGGGTGACGCTAATGTAAAAGTCAATGCCGCCAGTGTTTATACCGATATCGTTTGCAAGCTCAAGATACGAATGTTCCGCTGTGTCGATATTGCCTAAAACGTTGCATAAGAAGTTGGCGTACGGCAAGAGTGACGCCGGTATACCGTCGGCATCAAAGACAAGCTTGACATATGCAATGCCGTTTGTTTCAACATCGTGGAATATGGCCGGGACACCTGCGATATGACGCTCCTCGTTATAAAACGGCGGAGCTTCGCGCGAAATATCAGAGCGGGCGAGCGACGGTATACAGTTTTGTTCCTCCTCTGTCGGCGGAGCGCTCTGGTAATCGCGCAGAGCCTTTGTATCAGCTATGATTTTTTCAATTTCCTTTTGTGAAAGCGAATCTTTGTAAGCGGCAAGTTTTGCGCGCAGAGCCTCGTTTTTGCGGTCTACCAGGCCGCGCTCCGGTTCCACCACAAGGTGAAGGGTGTGTTTTGACTCAAGCAGCTGACGCTGAATTAAATCTTCGAAATAGCCCGTGTTGATTTTCTCTCTGAGGCTGCCAAAAATATCGTTGCGCTTTAGATATGAAAACGGATCCGCTTCATTATACAACCAGCTTCCAAAGGAAAAAATGATATATAAAAGTCCCTTTGGTGTGCTGCCGTAGTCAGCTTCGCGCCATCTAAACTCAAACGAATTAATAGCGGAGAGAAGAGAATTTTTATTTATGCCGCCTTCAACCTGTTCGCGCAGAGTTTTTTCAATGATTTCATAAAAGCGATCTTTATCCTCTGCCTTTGCATCTTTCGCAATAACGGTGAAGAACGGCTGCAGCATCTGATTATTAAAGCCGCCGGTGATATCGCGGCCTATCCCGGCGTCAAGAAGAGCTTGTTTTATTGGTGCGCCGGGCGTATAGATAAGAGCATCAGATATAACATCCCATGCAATGCATTCTTCAACGCTTGTGACGTCGCCGCAAAGAGAAGCATAAGCGAAAAATGTCTTGCCTTTGACATCATCTTCAGAGCCAACAGAATACGTCTTTTTGACCTCGCGGATGCCGCCCCATTCCTTTTGCGGCTCAATGTGCGAATCAAGCGATATTATATCGAAATGCGAAAGATATTCGCGATCGAGCCACTCAAGGCGCTCTTCAACATCTATATTGCCGTAAAGATATATATAGCTGTTTACAGGGTGGTAATAACGGCGGTGGAAATCGAGGAAATATTCGTACGTCAGCTCCGGTATATGATCGGGATTGCCGCCTGAGTTTACTCCATATGTGTTGTCAGGGAAAAGACCATTTTGAATTGCTTCGCGTACGACCGATTCAGGGTTCGAAAGATCACCCTTCATTTCACTGTAAACGACACCGTTGATAGTAAGCTCGCTGTCAGCTGATTCAAGCTCATAATGCCAGCCCTCCTGCATGAATATCTCGCGGCGCTTGTAAATGTTCGGGTAGAAAACAGCGTCGAGGTAAACGTGCATAAGGTTTTTGAAGTCAGTATCGTTACAGCTTGCAACAGGATATATTGTTTTGTCCGGATATGTCATTGCATTTAAAAATGTGTTGAGAGAGCCTTTTGCGAGCTGCATAAACGGGTCACGCGATGGGAAATTTTTAGAGCCGTTTAAAACCGAATGCTCAATTATGTGAGGCACACCTGTGCTATTTTCAGGCGTTGTGCGGAAGCCGGCGCAAAAGACTTTGTTTTCGTCGCTGTTTGAGAGAACACATATGCGCGCCCCGCTTTTTTTGTGGCGGAAAATGAGTCCTGCACTTTTAATGTCGTCAAGGTATTCCTCATGGATAAGGGTGTAAGCAGAAAGTTCCCGCAACTCTGCGCTGCTTTTTATGCTTTTTGCCACTTTGATTTTTCTCCTTTGTTTTATACAGACTATTTATCTTCACTGTTGAAATCATAGCATAATTATGCCATAAATTCAAGCTGATATGTCCTTTCGTTTGTGCGTTTTTGTGCAAACAGTTATAAAAAACTCATATAGCACGTGTGTGATTATTTCATATATGCTACTATACGTGTTAGCTTGCACAGGGTGCTGTTTTGCTGTAAAATGATAAAAGAGAGGTGTTTTATGTCAGTTAAAATCACATTTATTACAGAAAATAAAGACAAAGACAATAAGAACAGCCGCGTTTTAAGCTACAGCGAGACGGTGCCGCTCCTTTTTGCCTTGCGTGACGTGGGCGCTTTTATTTATGCCCCATGCGGTGGCGCGGGCACATGCGGGAAATGTCGCGTGCGCGCGTGGGGTGATCTTGCGCCTTTGACAGCGGAGGAGGTGCTTCATTTAACGCAAAAAGAAATTGATGATGGCATAAGGCTTGCGTGCAAAGCAGTCGCGACAGGCGATGCATTTGTATATGTGCCGCAGGACGCCATCTTTGGCGGTAATATTATCATGCACTGTGAGAGTAGGGAAGCGTGGAGTACGGATAATGTTTCCGGCACGGCTAAACTTGGGCTTGCTGTTGATTTTGGCACGACAACGGTTGCCGCGCGGCTTTATAAGCTGCCGTCGGGGGAGCTTTTAGGTGAAACAGAGCGCAAAAACCCGCAAGCTTCATATGGTGCTGACATCATCTCCCGAATAACGTACGCGTCATCTAATGCTCAGCGCGGAGATAATGCTCCCCTAACACGCGCTCTTTATGATGTAACCTCTGATATTATCGGCAGCTTTAATGTCGCCCTAGATGATATTTTTGATATTGTCGCCGTTGGAAACACAGCGATGCTGCATTTTTACACAGAACTTGACCCATCGGGGATCGCACGCGCGCCTTTTAAACCACAGTCGCTTTTTGGCGGATATTTTGGCCATGCTTATATTCCGCGCTGCGTGTCGTCTTATGTAGGTGCGGACGCAATAGCGGCTGCGGTAGCTTCGGGTATAACAGATCACCGGTGCGCGCTGCTTTGCGATATTGGCACTAACTGTGAGATTCTTTTATGGCGCGACGGACGCCTTCACTGTTGTGCGGCGGCGGCAGGGCCAGCGCTGGAAGGTGCCGGAATATCGCGCGGCATGACAGCGACAGGGGGCGCTATTGACGCAGCTTATGTATCAGACGGCAAATTGCATGTTCACGTTATCGGCGGGGAAGAAAAAGAAAATGCAAGAGGGATATGCGGCAGCGGGCTTATTGCCGTCACATCAGCGCTTCTTCAGATGGGCATAATTGACGAGAGCGGATATATGGAGAAAAATTTTGAGCTTGCGCCAGATGTTTTTATAACTCCTGCTGATATCCGCGCCCTTCAGCTTGCTAAAGCCGCCGTCAGAGCCGGCATAGATACGCTCTGCGACGGTATTAATATGGATGAAATTGAGTGCTTTTATATAGCCGGAAGTTTTGGATCTGGACTCGATATAGATAGTTGCGTGAGAATCGGTTTGTTTCCAAAAGAGCTTGCGCGCCACGCTAAAATTATCGGCAACGCAGCGCTTTCTGGCGCATCGATGATGCTCACCGCCCCACATCTTCGTGAAATTGCGGCGCATCTTGCGGATGATGCCGGGTATAGGGAGCTTTCGACTGACGATAGCTTCTCCCGTCGCTTCATTGAACGTATAAGCTTTCCGCACGGGAACTGACTTCTGACTACATTTGAACCGGCAAAAATATTATCCATAATAGGTGAGCAAAAAACTTTGTTTATTGATGATATTTTTATGTTGACATAAAGCGATTTTTAAAAAACAAATATGGCTTATACGGCTTCCATAAATACTAAGGAGCTTTGTATTATTATATGATAAGACCAAAGGTTACCATGTAATAGATGTGTTGCTATCCTCTTGCTGGTAACCTTTTATTAAGCACTTATACCTGTTACGTATATATGTCAGTCGCCCTTGTAACTTCGCTCATTGTGTTTTATTGTCGCTTATGCAATGCCGTGAGAGCTACAAACGTACAAGGGAGCGTGTCGGGTGCATAGGCAGATTTTTATGCTTTGGGGGGACTTTGTGCTTTTTCTGCAAAATGAAAACGCCGCACAGCGGCGTTTTTTGTATTTGACAACGGCTGTATGCCATTACATATTTGATGTGTCTGTGCCCATGTCGGTGCCAGTACCACTGCTTGTATCTATACCGTTGTTGTCCGTATTATTGGTTATACCCATGTTAGTGCTTGTACCAGCGCCTATGTCGGTATTATTGTCTGTGTTCGTATCAAAACTTGTGTCTGACGTACCAGGGACGTTATCGCTTGTTCCCGTCGGTGTTGACGTACCGGGTGTGCCGGACGTTTCCTTTGATAAATCGAAGTTGTCATCACAGGATGTAAGAATAATGCCGATGCATAATACTGCTGAAAGCATAAGAGCAAGCGAAAGTAATATCGCTGTAACTTTTCTATTTTCAGATATAATCTTCATTTCGGCTCCTTTCGTTTCTTTAATCCTTATTTTTTCCCGACCACGCTGTGTTATACGGTATAATTTGCTCTCAAAATTTTCATATGCTACTACCTCTGCAGCCGCTCGCCGGCTTATCTGACATCTAAATATATTTTTATTTTGTTTTATTATTATTTATTATTATCCACAAATTGAATCAGCACAGATATGGTGATATAATGAATACTGATGTAAAGTTACCATCGAGCATATATATTTTAGATATAATAAGGCCGATCTGCAAATAAAAATATAAAAATGGAAGTGAGACTACTAAATGATACAATTTCGCATGCGTTTTCCCGGCGGGAAAATCAAAGCATTTACCATGAGTTATGATGACGGCGTTGAGCAAGATGTAAAATTAATTGAAATTATGCGCAATAACGGCATAAAAGGTACGTTCAACATCAGCTCCGGTGAATATCCGCCCGAGGGGCATAAGTGGCCTGAGGGGCAGATTCATCGCCGCATGACACTTGCCGAATGCAAAAAAGCATACGCAGGTGATGATATTGAGGTTGCTATACATGGAACGCACCACCCGTTCTGGGACTCGCAGCCGACTCATATTGCGATGTGGGATATTATAAACGATCGCAGAAGCCTTGAGGAACAGTACGGCTGTATCGTACGCGGAGCAGCGTATCCTTATGGAGCATTTTCTGATAATGTCGTCGATATGCTGCGTCTTGCCGGAATTTGTTATTGCCGTACAGTAATCAGCAGCAACAGATTCGATATACCGCGCGACTGGCTGAGGCTTCAAGCTACATGCCATCATAACGACCCTAAGCTTAATGAATTAGCTAACAGATTCATTTCCGCTTCTCGAGTCGGAGAGCCGCTCCTCTTTTATCTGTGGGGTCATTCATATGAGTTTGAAGCAGACAACAACTGGGGGCTGATTGAAGATCTTCTTGCTAAAATAGGCGGGCGTGATGATACATATTACGCGACAAACATTGAAATTTACGATTATGTCCACGCTTTCCGTGAGCTTATCTTCTCAGCAGATGGCAAGCGCGTTTACAACCCCACATGTACTGATGTCTGGGGGTCAACAGGCGGCTCATATATTTATAAAATTCCCGCTGGTCAAACAGTAGAAATATACTAAAAAAACACAGCGCAGTTACTAAAAGTTCGTTTGAGGAACAAAAAGACAGGGGACATTGATTAACTGTGTCCCATGTCTTTTATTTATCTTTCTTGCTATATCCTACTGTCTCTAATAAAAAAGCTGATGTTAAAACGATATACGCTCCCCACAGTTCGTGCCAAAGCTTAAAACATCATTTGCCAACACATCACACCTTATTGCTTTAGGTGGCTATATTGACATCCGATGAAAGCTATTTTTCGGATTTGAGCCCCTCAATTTCGCGTACGAATGTATCAACATCCTTAAATTCACGGTAAACGGATGCGAAACGCACATATGCAACAGGGTCGGCTTGGCGGAGTTTTGCCATTGCCATCTCGCCGATTGCTGCGGATGTTATCTCGCGATTAAGTGAGTTTACAACAGCTGCTTCTATTTCATTTGCAATGACTTCGGCTTTGACTGGCCGCTTTTCACACGCCTTAAGTAACCCGACAAGGAGCTTGTTTTTATCGAATAACTCTTTTGTGCCATCTTTTTTTATAACTACGGTACGAATTGTATCAACAACTTCATATGTTTTAAAGCGGTGCTGGCATGAAAGACATTCGCGGCGGCGGCGAATGGTTGTGAAATCGCTGGAAGGTCTTGAATCGACAACCTTGCTTTCATGATAGCTGCAGACGGGACATTTCATTGATTGCCCATTACCTCCCGTGAACACAGTGCTGTGCGTATTTATTATAAAAGTATTATATCATAAAAGGGAGTAGGTGAGAATATTATTTTTACATAAGCATTATTAACTGGCAGTGACATGACAGCATTTCTGTATATTGACTTTTATATGTGTTGAGTATATAATTCAAAATGAAATAATATACCGTGGCACGGAGAAGGAGGAAAAAATTACTGTGCCAGACGACCATTTATGGGCACTGCTTATACTGTCAGCTGTTTTTTTATTTTTTGGTGCCATGTTAGCATTGATGCTTTGCGCCTTGACAGAAGGAAGCGAAGTTAAATTAAAAAAATCCGCCGAGGATGGCGACAAGCAAGCCAAACGTCTTTTAGGTGTAATGACAAGCGAAGGATACGAGAAAAATGTACGGGACGCGCGTTATACAATCTACCTTATGGTGTCCCTCGGTTATGGAAGCTTTGCTGCTGCTATTTTACTGGTCATCAATAAAGCCGGACTGCTCCCAGGAGAACATAGCATAGTCAAATATGCCGTCGCATTTATTCTTTCTGTTGCGTACATCTTTATCTATTTTTTATTTTCATCGCTTTTACCGAATCATACGGGAAGCAGAAATCCCGCTGCCGCTTATGCAGCGTCGGCCTGGATTGCACGTCCGCTGTGCACCCTGTTCCATCCGGTAGCTACTGCAGCATCATTTTTTTCTGTCGGTATCCTGCGCCTACTTCGTGTATATTCTAATGGAACTCTTGGTGTTACGGAAGATGAAATCCTTGAGATGATCGACATAGGTGAGGAATCAGGCGGCATCGAATCGGCTGAGCGTGAGATGATTCAGAATGTTTTTGAGTTTTCCGATACAACAGCAGACGATGTTATGACTCATCGTACAGATATTGAGGCTATCTGCCTTGAAGATACTGACGATGAAATCTTCACCGTTATTTCCGAATCTGGATTTTCACGATTCCCCGCTTATGAGGAGAGCATTGACGAGATAACGGGCATTATATATACACGCGAATATCTTTTGAACAGAATATCGCCAAATCCGAGGCCGATTCGCGAGCTACTACACGAACCGCTTTTTGTTCCGGAGCAGGTGCGTGCCGGTGTATTATTTAAGCAAATGCAAGAGAGCAACAACCACATGGCTATCGTCATCGATGAGTATGGCGGAACAAGCGGCCTTGTTACAATGGAAGACTTGCTTGAGGAAATATTCGGCAACATATACGACGAGTTTGATGATAAAGACACACAACAAATACAAAAAATTGGTGATAATCTTTGGCGGGTCGCCGGGCCGGTCGATCTTGAGACTTTATCGGAAGAACTCAATTTTGAGTTTGACGATGAAGTTTATGAGGAGTACGATACTCTTGGCGGCCTTGTCTTCAGCTGCCTGAGTGTTATTCCGGATGATGGTGAGCGGCCACATGTTGAAGTCTTTGGTCTTGATATACAAGTCGAGGTGCTCGCCGATAAGCGAGTTGAGTGGGCAACGGTCTCCATAATACCTCCTGAGAAAACAAAGGAAAATGAGACTAATGCAAATGCGAGCAAAGCATCGCTCTGATTTAAGTAGTTTCATCCCATTTATAAATTTAATATGAATATATAAAGCAAAAAGTCAAGCTATCAAATAGCTTGACT
>JAAYLD010000031.1 GCA_012522015.1 Clostridiales bacterium | reverse complement strand
GCAGCCGCCGGAGTGTATGGCGAAAATGAATATGATGTATGGATGTGGCAGTTTACAAAACCGCTACTCGGCGTTCGATATATGCCCCCTTTTGCAGCAATGCACGATAACATACGAGTCGATTCAAGGCGCACTATCTCACTTTTATTATATAGCTCGGATATGAGCTTGTCCTGTTCATTTTTGATTTTTGCTTTGTTATTCAATTTTATCGCCCCTGCTTTTGTAAATGTCGTAAAATGATCCGTGAAGACCGAGGAAATCAATAATTTTATTATATTCGTCGATTTTATCGTTGTTCATAATAGCTCCCCTGCGCCGCTTGACTGCGCGTATGAGAAGGTTTTTTGGCGTTTCGTCAGGATCTATCAGCTCTACAATGTCTGTACGGTAGCTCTCTATTTCAAGCATTAAAGCTCGAAGCGAATCTGTTACGGTTTCAGTCAGGCGCTGGGAGGTCATTGAACGCCGCGTGATAAACGAGAGAGCCTCGCAGTTTATTTTACCGTTAAGCTCATGATGACAGCAAGGAGTTGATAGAATAACACGGGCGCCCATTGCCGCTGCACGGCGAAGAACGGCGTCTGTCGCTGTATCGCAAGCGTGAAGCGAAACTACAAGATGAATAGTGCTGTCGCCGAACGCATTTTCATAAACAGATGAATCGTTTATATCTGAACAGACAAAAGTCATCCCATCGGCTCCTGTGCGCTTTGCAACATCATCACAGTATTCAATGACATTTTGCTTTTTGTCAACGCACAGCATTTTTACATCGCGTCCGCGAACAGTGCTTAGATATTCATATACAGCAAAACTGAGATAGCTTTTACCACAGCATAAATCACAGACATTTAAAGTACCGGATGAAGGCAGTTTATCATAAACATCATCAAGGAGTTCCGTAAATCTGTTAATTTGTCTGAATTTCGACTGTTTCTTGTCGTGGACGCGCCCTTCAGCAGAGCTGATACCTAATTCACGAAGAAACGGTTCTGTGCCGTCAAATATATATTTCTTTTGTCTGTTGTGGCTGTTTTGGCTTTCATGGCTGTTTGCGGCATCATCATTTTTGCTGTCGCTATTACTGGCCGTTTGCGTTTTACTGCAAATCAGCGTTGCCTTACCCTTTTTTGAAACCATAAGCTGATACTGCTCAGCCTCGGTTATCAGGTTAGCCTGCCTAAATTTTGCCGCGAGGGCGAGCGCGCGCTCATATAAATTCTCAGCTTTTATATTGTCGCGCAGCGTGCGCCCATCTTGATAAAATGATTCGACAGCAATTTTTGTCGCAGCGCCGCTGTATGGGCCGAATGGCGTTACATTTATACGCAATGCGGTTTCGTTTTTTGGTGCCGATGGGCGTGAAAAAACGGCTTTTTTCAGCGTGCCGGATGATGCGGACGCCGAAACAAGCCGGCAAAACTCTTCTATGTTTATGCCGTCATAGCCATTTTTCTTCGTGTTCTGATTTTCGCCTTTATTTTCGCCGCTCATTTGCCGTCAGAATTGCCCCCGCCGATATTCTTATTCTTTGATTTACCAATCGACAGCTTTGGCTCCGTTTTGTTAGAAAGCCTTTTAATATTCGGCGCGTGACGCCATATTATAAGAGCTGCTGTCAAAACTGTTATTAAGCCTGCACCACTCCAACCGACTGCTGTCGCGCGATATATGCTGTCGTGTATTATTGGATAAAGCCCGGCAACAATGATGGAGCCGAGTGAAACATATTTTGTTCCAACGACGATGATAATAAATATTACAAGAAGAATCAAAAACACAATTGGGTCAAGAAGAAGCACCATCATCGCGGCCGCAGCAACGCCTTTTCCGCCGCGGAAACGATAAAAGACGGGAAAAATATGGCCGACAATGCACATAAAGCATGCAAAATACGCGCCGCGTACACCGAAAACCACCGTGCCTGCTACAAAGGTAAAAAATGTCTTGAACAAATCGCCAAGAAGCGTAAAAATAGCGGCTTTTTTACCGTAAACACGGAGCATATTTGTCATTCCGGCGTTTTTGCTGCCTTGCGTGCGTATATCAGTCCCATATACAACCCTTGAGATGATAATAGCAGTATTTATACTGCCGAACAGATATCCGGCGACAATAGATACGACAAATGCTGTAATGTAAAGAGCGGTAAATTTCGCGCCTGACATTCCGCCCCCGCCTGACAGAATGTTGCCTATAAATCCGTTGTTTAAAAACTCAGTAAACGTCATGATAGAATATTCCAATCAAATGATGACAATATTGAGCGTGAAAGGGAGGTTTATATCAAATCGTCATTTTCTCCGCGCTGGCGAATAATGATTCTTATTGGCGTACCCTTAAAGCCAAAGGTGTCGCGCAGACAGTTCTCAATATACCGCCGATACGAAAAATGAAATAAATTTGCTCGATTGCAGAAGATAACAAATGTAGGCGGTGCGACGCCTGTCTGCGTCATATAGTATATCTTCAGTCTCCTGCCCTTGTCCGACGGTGGCTCGACGCGTGCCGTTGCCTCAAAGAGGAGGTCGTTTAGCAGACCTGTCGTTATGCGTTTGTTTGCCTCTTCATAAACTGAATTGATAAGCTCAAATAAGCCCGGCACTCGCTGCCCTGTCAATGCCGATATGAATGTAATGGGCACGTACTTCATATAGGACAGCGCAGCTTCAATCTTTTTCGTGAACTCTCCGACAGTTGAGTTGTCTTTATCAGGCACCGCGTCCCATTTATTGACCGCTATGATGCAGGCTTTTCCTGCGTTATGAGCAATTCCGGCGACTTTTTCATCCTGCTCTGTTATCCCGACCGTTGCGTCAATCATAACAACGCAAACATCGGCTCGTAAAACGGCGGCTTCTGCACGCAAAACGCTGTACTTTTCAATTACATCGTTTATTTTACTTTTACGCCTGATACCTGCCGTATCTATGAAGCAGTATTTTCCGTATTGATTTTCAAAAAAAGTGTCGACGGCATCGCGCGTTGTCCCTGCAATGCTTGAAACGATAAGACGCTCTTCCCCAAGAATCTTGTTAATTAGCGACGATTTACCCGAATTAGGCTTGCCGATAACGGCAACCTTTATATAGTCGTCCGTATCGTCGCTGTCAGCCTCTTGTGGCAGCTTTTCAATCACAGCGTCAAGAAGGTCGCCGGAGCCTGTCCCATGAAGCGACGACACAGGGATAGGGGCGTCATCAAATGCAATCTCAAAGAATTCATAAAAGCCGGTGTCAACACCGCCAATGCGGTCTGCTTTGTTTACGCATAAGATAACGGGTTTACCGCTGCGGCGAAGAATGTTTGCTATTTCGTGATCGTCGGCGACAAGCCCTGTGCGGATATCAACCATAAAAATGATAACATCGGCTGTGTTAATTGCAACTTCAGCCTGATATCTCATTTTTTGCATTATTTCATCGTCAGTTTTTGGTTCGATACCGCCTGTATCTATAATAATAAGCTCGCGCCCGCGCCATTCCGTTGTGCCGCAAATACGGTCGCGTGTTATTCCGGGAGTATCTTCGACGATTGCGCGGCGCTCTCCTATGAGCTTGTTGAAAAGCGTGCTTTTACCTACATTCGGTCGTCCTATTATTGCTACGATTGGTTTTGACATTTTATTTATACCGGTTTTGCTTTCTGTTTAGTTGCTTTTTACCAAGGCAGTATGACAGCGTTTGAAACAAGGGAGGTCGGCACTTGAAATAAAGCGTATCCGCCAAGTGCAAAGACAAGCTCTATCACCATACCGAATGAATCCCCTGTAAAGTATATGTCTGGATATATGCCGTATTCAGGGCGGTACTGGAGTATAATGTCTTCGTAGTTTGTCTGCTCTAATAGATTTTTTTGCCCCTGTTTAAGAGTGAACTTACCTTTTGTAAAAAGCGAGCGAATAGTAGAAAAGTCACGTATGAGAGTATCAGGTGTAATAAGCTCACCGCTTTCCATATCGCAGTTGATGGAATAGCAGAATATTGTCGGATGAGCGCTGTCGGTTATATAATATTCGCCTGTTATAACAATGGAAAGAAACTTCTTTGAGGAATATTTAACATCAGTAGAGGTGATTTTATAAACGTATTCAGAGTCTAAATCCGGGTCACCGGATTCGAGCTGCTCCTCCTTACGTTTTTCGTCCATGTATTCGCGGATTATTGCGTTAATTGTTTCAGCGTCAATCTCTGATTCGTTATCAGGTTCAACGACGGGATACTGCATTGTTATGTTTCCGATGTCGGACTGAGTAGTTTCTTTTTCAGTTCTGACATCATAGCCGGGAGATGTAGTATTATCCTGAATTGTCGTTTCTGGGGTTTCAGTCGTGTCATTTGACGTGTCGTTATCTGATGGGTTCGTATCCGATGTAATTTCATCCGTGACACCACCTGACACAGAATCGACCTCTGTTTCAGGTTCATGTGTTGTCGTATCATCAGGTGTGTTTTTACCGAATATTACAATGAGCGCCAAGGCAATTATCACAACTGCGCACACTAAAAAAGCAGCCGTAAGAACAGCACCATTTACTTCATTATTTTTTGATCTGGTTCTTGAGCCGCTAACATTAGTTTTCTTTTTATTCTTAGCCATTTTTTAATTTCCTCGTTTTAATAGGGCGAGGTGCAGCCAAGCACCGCGCATATAAAATCTATAGCGTCATTTTTTACAGTGCGGACAGGTGCTCGGAGATTTTCACTAAGCCAAGCGGGAGATTTGCCGTCAAGGAATAAATCCCCTTCAGAGCGAAGTGTAGATGCGGGAATGAGAAGCTCGTCATACAGCTTTTGTGTGCTAAGCGCCGACAAGAAGTCTGAGCCTGTAAGAAGACCGGAAACTGTTACCTCTCCGCCGAAAAATTTGTTTTTCACAGCAATAACTTCACATTTTATATTATAACATAATGAACATATTTTTTCAACGGCAGCGGATATATATGGGGCTGCTGCCTCGCCTGTCGCTATTGTGATGTGTCTTTGCTTGTCCTTGTTATAAGAATAATCTCCGATAAACTTAAGCTCGCTTTCGATGTCCTCAAGGAAGGATGTAATCATTCCGACGCCGTTTTCAAGTTGCGGATAGCCTTCATAATAATCGCCGTTCGGCAGCGGAAGCCCGGCTTTAATATAAAACTCATCTGATGGGTAAAATATTCTTGTGCCAAACTTTGATTTGCATATATCGCCAAATGACGTGACCTGCGCGACAATATCGGCACATTCGGCAGGCGTGAAAGGCTCAAGCTTATATAAGCCATCTCTGTGTGCTGTAAGCCCGGCAGGAACTATCGACACACTCGTCATGGCAGGATAAAGCGCCGCAAGGTCGCGCATTGTACGGTCAAGCTCCGCGCCATCGTTAATTCCGTGGCACAAAACTATCTGGCAGTGAAGCTCACATCCTCCCTCGGCAAGTTTGTTAAGATAACGCAGCACATCGCCTGCCCGCTTGTTTTTCATCATCATAACTCGAAGGCTTGGGTTTGTCGTGTGAACCGATATCTTAATCGGGGTGATGTGCATATCAATTATACGCTGTATGTCGGCATCACTGAGATTTGTCAGCGT
>JAAYLD010000030.1 GCA_012522015.1 Clostridiales bacterium | reverse complement strand
ATATAATATATCGCTCATATAAAGTTTTATAATATTACTGCGTAAAAATTATGTAAAAATTTTTCTAAAAAAAAGCAGCGGAGATACGTTTTTACGTATCTCCGCTGCTTTTTTTTTAAAGAGAAATAGCGGCAAGCGCTGCGCAGTCGGCCTTTATTTTTGAATAAAGATTTGTGTAAATGCTGTAAAGCTCTTCGTATTTTTTCACGTTTTCAGGAATGGGGTCGCAGTGCTCCTTAATGCGGATTACGGCGTCGCATGCTTCACCGACGCTGCCGTAGATACCGGTTCCGGCCGCTGCGAGGAGAGCTGCTCCTAACGCGCCTCCCTCATTTGACTCGGCAGTTAGTACGGTGCAGTTAAACACGTCGGCAAGCATCTGCCGCCATAAGGGGCTTGAGGCTCCGCCGCCACATGCCATCATGCTGTCGACAGTAACATTTGCTTCATTGAATATCGTCAAGCTGTCCCGCAGGGCAAAAGTGACTCCTTCCATGACAGCACGCAGCATATCGTGGCGCGTGTGAACGGCAGAAAGCCCGAAAAATACTCCGCGTGCAAACGGATCGAGGTGCGGCGTGCGTTCGCCCATCAGGTAGGGAAGGTATATAAGGCGGTTTGAGCCAACCGGAACCTTAGCCGCGTATTCATCCATTACACGGTAAGAGCCAATCCCGCGCTTTTGCGCTTCAGCCTCCTCGGCTGCGCAGAAATTGTCGCGGAACCAGCGCAGGGAAAGCCCGGCAGATTGCACGACGCCCATCACATGCCATTCGCCCGGAACCGCCGCGCAAAAGCTGTGTATTCTGCCGGCGGGGTCACCGGTTACGGTTGGGCTATGAGCGAAAACAACGCCGCTTGTGCCTATCGTTGTAAAAGCTTTTCCGCCGCAGACAACGCCACAGCCGACAGCAGACGCCGCATTGTCACCGCCACCACCGACAACAGGCGTGCCAGCCATAAGACCTGTCAGCTCGGCAGCAGAGCGCGTCACGCGGCCGGTGATATCCGGCGATTCGTATACGCGGCCGAGAAGGGAACGGTCAATATCAAGCTTCTCAAGCACTTCATCTGACCACTGTCTCTTTGCTATGTCAAGGAGCTGCATGCCTGAAGCGTCCGAAACTTCCGTCGCAATCTCTCCCGTCAACATGAAGCGGATGTAATCTTTCGGCAGGAGAATAGTCTTGCATTTTTCGTAAATTTCCGGCTCGTTTTCGCGCACCCAGAGGATTTTTGATGCTGTAAAACCGGTGAGGGCAGGTGATTTTGTTATTTCCATCAGCCTGTCGGCGCCAACACGCTCTGTTATTTCATCGCACTGGGCGGCAGTACGCTGGTCGCACCATATAATGCTGCGGCGCAAAACGTTGCCGGCGGCATCAAGCATAACAAGGCCGTGCATTTGTCCTGACAGCCCTATTCCAGCTATTTGAGAGACGTCTATGCTTGCGGTGACGGCGCGAATACCAGCAACGGTGGCTTCCCACCAGTCAGCCGGATCCTGTTCAGCCCATCCGTTTTGCGGTTGGTACATGGGATATTCGCCCGTGTATGACGCAAGCTTTTTACCCGCTTCATCGAAGAGAGCAGTTTTCGTTCCGGATGTTCCTATGTCAATGCCAAGAAGGTATGCCATGAATATGTTCCTCCTGATTATAATGCCGGTTCCGTGGCATCACAGAATCGGCATTGAAATGATATATGTATCTTACAGATTAAAAAGTACGGAGTTAAGTACGTTCTCAAGGTATTCCTGTCTGCCGCTGCCGACGCAGTCAAGAACTTCGCCTTTTGAAAGTACATATTTCTCAATATCTTCAATCGTTGCTTTGCCGGAAATAATGTCGGCACCAATACCGGATTTCCAGCTTGAATAACGATCGGCTATGAATTTGTCAATTGTTCCGTCTTCACGCAGCGCAAGAGCAGCGCGGAATCCGAGGGCGAAAGCGTCCATACCTGAGATATAGGCATGGAAAATATCTTCCGGCGTAAACGAGCCACGTCTTGTTTTCGCGTCGAAGTTGAGACCACCGTTTGTGAAGCCTCCTGCTTTCAGCACCTCTATCATGGCAAGAGTTGTATCGTAAACGTCAGCCGGGAACTGGTCTGTATCCCAGCCAAGAAGCATGTCGCCGCGGTTTGCATCGATTGAGCCGAAGCGTCCGTTAATGCGGGCAACTGCAAGCTCATGAGCAAAGGTGTGCCCGGCAAGCGTTGCATGGTTAGCTTCTATGTTGAGCTTAAATTCATCAAGTTTATACTTTGTCAAGAAGCCAATGACTGTTGCGGCATCAAAGTCATACTGATGTTTTGTAGGTTCCTTCGGTTTCGGCTCGATGTAAAAGTCACCCGTAAAGCCAATCTTACGGCCATATTCACTTGTCATGCGCAAAAGGCGCGCCATGTTGTCAAGCTCAAGCCCCATGTCGGTATTGAGGAGTGTTTCATAGCCTTCACGGCCTCCCCAATATACGTAACCGCTACCACCAAGCTTTACTGTGACCTCAATCGCCTTTTTTATCTGAGCAGCAGCATAAGCGAATACATCGGCGTAGGGAGATGTACCTGCCCCGTGCATATAACGCGGGTGATTGAAGCAGTTAGCTGTTCCCCAGAGAAGCTTTTTGCCGGTCTTTTTCATAAGAGAGGCAATATAGTCGGCCATTTCGTCAAGATAGGTGTTAGTTTCACTAAGATTGGCTCCCTCGGGGGCAATATCGCGGTCATGGAAACAGAAATAGTCAATCGAGAGCTTGTCCATCAGCTCAAAGCCGGCGTCAGCCTTCTTTTTATAAATATCGAGCGGGTCTTTTCCACCGAAGCTTTTGTCTGTCGTCCCACGGCCGAACATATCGGTGCCTTCACCACACAGAGTATGCCAATATGACATTGCGAATTTGAGATGCTCACGCATCGGCTTGCCGTCAATTATTTCGTCGGGATTATAAAAGCGGAAAGCAAATGGATTGCGCGAATTTTTTCCCTCATACTTAATTTTCGGGATGGAGGCAAATATTTCGCTCATTTTATTTACTCCTCATTATGTAAAATATGTAATTGCAAAATACACTAAAATAAATGTAACATACCACCGGTGTCATTACAATAGCCATTAAAAAAATTATATAGTCAAATTTTTGTGTTTTACAATATTTCGCACATATAATTAATTAAAAACCAAAATAACGTTTTGCATTGTAGTATGATATATCACGTACAATTTCCGCGGCTATATCCTCGTCGCCGTAAAGCCCACCCTCAAGCCATCCGCCAACAAGAGAGCATAAAATACGGCGGAAATATTCGTGGCGGGTGTATGATGTGAAGCTGCGCGAATCCGTCAGCATGCCAAGGAAAGAGCCGAAAACGGAAAGGGAAGCAAGCGTTGTCATCTGCTTTTTCATTCCGTGAAGCGTATCGTTAAACCACCAGGCGCTTCCTTGCATCATCTGTGGCATACTGTCCGATGATGTTTGAAAACTTCCAATTAGGGCGGCAACAGCCGCATTGTCGGACGGGTTAATCGGGTATAGGATTGTGCGTGGTAGGGAATCGGATGAGGAGAGCATATCGAGCAGCTTCGCAAGATCGTCAATTTTAACCGTGGTGCCAATAGTATCAAATCCTGTATCAGGCCCGAGCTTTTTGTACATAACAGAGTTTGCATTGCGCAGAACACCAAAATGTATCTGCATGACCCATCCGCGCCGGCGATACTCATGACCAAAGAAGCGCAGCATCTCGCCTTTGAACGCAGCAATCTTTTCAGGCGAGGTGACATTACCGTCATTTTCAATGGCCTCTTGAAATGCGTTCTCAGCCAAATAAGCGTTTGGCTTAACAAAGAACGGGTAGATGTCAAGGCCGTGGTCAGCGACGCTACAGCCATTCTGTTCAAAAAAGTCAAGACGGCGAATATAAACCTCAAAAAGCGACTCTAAATTTTTAATTTTAACGCCGGACACCTCTGATAAGCGTGAAATATATCCACGGTAACCTTTGGCCTCGATGTTTATTCCCTTATCGGGGCGGAATGCGGGATATACCTTTGTTTTAAAGCTGTCATCCGCCGCGATTGCTCTGTGGTATTCAAGCGAATCAACCGGGTCATCAGTTGTGCAGATAACCTCTACATTTGAGCGCCGGATGATGTTTTTAACAGAAAAATCATCCCTCGCAAGGGCTTCTGCGGTCAGATGCCATATTTCGTCGCACGTTTTTTCAGACAAAAGAAGGTCACAGTCAAAGTAGCGGCGAAGCTCAAGGTGTGTCCAGTGATAAAGCGGGTTCCCGATAAGCCGGGGCATGACACGCGCATATGCGCGGAATTTTTCATAATCGGCGGCATCGCCTGTTATGTACTTTTCGTCAACTCCGGCGCTTCTGATAGCGCGCCATTTATAATGGTCACCGCCAAGCCAAAGCTCCGTTATATTTGAGTATTTTTTATCTTCGGCTATATCTTTTGGGGGTACATGACAGTGATAGTCGATGATAGGAAGGTTTTCTGAAGCGTTATGATAAAGCCATTTTGCGGCATCGCTATCAAGAAGAAAATCCTCACTCAAAAAACTCTTTTTTTCGCTCATTAATAAATATACCTCCCGCTTTTTTTGCGTATTTTATGTAACCCGCATACGCGGGTGTTTATTTTACATCGCCACCAAAGATACTACTGATAAACCGCTCAAACCAATTCTTTTGCTTGCCGGTACCAACGCCAGTTTTCGCGATGAGCGGCACTTCTAAAATAAGGTCATCGCCATCGTAAAATTCGACTATGCCTAATACGTCGCCGGCAGATATAGGTGCGTAATAAAACCGGTTCATGTAGACGACACGGCGCGGGCGAGGAGCGTCGATGGGCATACAGATAGTTACCGGTTCATCATTTTCAATGACGACAAAGCCGTGATCGCCGCCGACAACAGGTGCGACAAACGAAAGCTCACCCACGTCCGCTAATTTACGGCATTCGTATGAATCAAGTCCACACGTAAGCATAGCGATATGGTCGCGCCAGTCGTTTGGGTCGGAAAGTGTTACAGCTATGACTGTTACTCCATCTCGTCGTGCGGCTGTGACAAGGCAGCGTCCGCTTTTTTTCGTAAAGCCTGTTTTTACGCCTATTATCTCGTTTGACGTGCGAAGCAAACGGTTGTGGTTGAGTAGCAGCCTGACGCCGCTTTTACCCGGAAGCGGGATTGTATGCTTATACGTTGAAACGATTTTTGCAAACTCTTCATTTTGCATAGCATATGCCGTTAAAAGAGCGAGGTCGCGAGCTGTTGTGTAGTGATTCTCGTTGTCAAGACCGTGAGGGTTGGTAAAATGCGTGTTTTTAAGTCCAAACTGTGCTGCTCGTTCATTCATCAAGTCCGCGAATGCTTCAATGCTACCCGCTACTTCAATGGCTATTGCTGCGGCAGCGTCATTTGCGCTCTCAAGCATTAGGGCATATACAAGATCCTCCATTGACAGGTTCTCACCGGCCTGTAGATAAACAGACGAACCTTCGATGCCAACGGCGCCGGAAGCGACAGTAACTATTTCATCCATTTTACACGATTCAATGGCGATGAGAGCTGTCATAATTTTTGTAGTGCTTGCCATTGGCAGCCGCATGTCAGCGTTGTGCTCGTATATACTTTTGCCAGTTGACGCCTCAATCAGAATTGCTGCCTTCGCAGAAGTGGAAAGCGTAGCTTTAGTTGCCGCAACGGTTGTACATAGTATTAATGAAAGAGCAGTCGCTGTAAAAATTAGCGCCAGAATAATTGCTACAGAACGCACAAAAGCAGCAATATTTGATGTGTGGTGACGGTTTTTGTAAAAATATATATTCATCTCAAAATAACCCCGTAAATATTGTTACAGAATTATTTTTTTCCTTATAGTCAAAATGAATTCGCGGTATTTAAATGGCAATATTGAAAAATATTCTTATATTTCGTACTCCACGCGATTAATATTACAAAGGCTTAGCAAAACTGCTGGATTCCCGTTATTTCTTCTCGATTTGGACGCCGCCGAATTAATATTTCAATATGGTCAGTCAGAGTATGATAGCACCTTTTTTTAGTCTGCTCAAATTTATCTGAATATTCATCTTAGCTGTAGTATGTATTTTTTATTAAACACTGCGATAAAAACACATCATCTTAATACAAAGCATCTTTTCCTTAAATTATAGCACATATATATATTTATAGCTACAAAATTTTCCGTCGGTATACGAGGATGGTGTTTTTGAAATATACTATTTCCCAAAGGCGCATAAATCGCGCACTCTTTGATTTATTTATGATGGTTTTTGATGTCCAATGAGTTTTTCGATGAAATAAGAGCATATTTAATTCCTCCGCTGAATGTTTGTGAGGCAACTTCATTTTTTCAGATTTATCAGATATGCTCTTATTTTTTGCTATATCTGATAGGTACCCTAACGTTTAGTATAGAACTTGCGAAGCCGTATGTTGCTTAAGAGTTTATCTTTACATACCAATGTGTGCTCTTTTTGTACTGTCCATACAATTAGTTGCAGTTCATATATAAAAAAGAGAGCCCAAACAGGGCTCTTTGTTTTTTTATATTTACTTATTAAAATCTTTCTATTTATAAATATGACTCAAATCGCCCCAACCAGCCACTCTAATCCTATTCAAAGAGAAATTAAGTTATCATTTAACAGTTATGACATTTCGAAGTATAATAAAGTCGGACAACGTAATTACTAAAAAATAAAAATTCCATTTTTCTGGGGGTGTCTGCAACAATTTTGTAAAACACTTATAAAGTAAAACTACAAAGTCAAATACTCAAATTATAAAAGAAAACTACAGAACAATCGACATTTTTCATTGGTGCATCTGAGGAATAAAGGGTTGTTGCACAGACGATTAGAAGATAGTATTTACACTACAGTCGAAAAAATAACTTACAGTTCTTCGAAAAACGAGCGATTGGTTTAGGCAGTTTTGAAGTTTAGACAAACTTTACTTCAGCAGTAGTTAAGGAAAAACCTGTTGTTATTATTATGCAATATAAAATTCCATTTCATTATGGGTTACAATAGTAGTTATCTCGATAAGTTTGCTTTTAGCTATATTGATACTTATACTATTGCTACAAATAAGGAAAAAGAAAGAAGCAAAAAAAGCAGGAGTTGAAACGCCCTCTTTGTTTTTTAATTATGAACATATAGTAAATTGTTTAAAATATAGTTGACATATTTAAAGTGTTGTGCTAAATAAAATCAACAAAGCAAAGATAACAAACCGGCGGGCATACGCGGAAAAATAAAATATAACTAAGGAGTATATATTATGGCATATATCACAGTAAGCAAATATGCAAAACTACACGGCAAAACACCGCAGACAATACACGCCTGTATCAAATCGGGCAAACTGCCGGCAATCAGAAAAGGCAGCCGTTACTATATCGAAGCTGACACGCCATACCCGCAAGATAAACGCATCACGCACGGCGCATATATCGGCGTTAGGGCACGAATCAAGAAAACACAAAAGTAGTATAAAAACTTTTGCTATTATATACCTTACGTCAGCATTAATGTTATATTATGGCGATTAAATATTTATTTTGAAGGGTTTATATAGGCTTTATTTAATAATGTCAACGCCAGTGTATAATTGACCCATAGGGCCGGACAAGAATTGACACACGCCTCCGTTGGGACAATTATGGCCGACTTTATGAAAATGGAACTTGAAATGGACATCAGGGGTCATCTCAGATGAAACCGTTTGATAATTATTCAAATTATTGTATTCAAACGGTAAAGCAAGTGTATCTATTTTATTTATTTAATATGTATCCAGTTTGATTGTTTTAATCTTTATGCAAATCTGTTTTCATAAATACATAGCGCAGATAACAAAAATCATAGGATGTTAATTTTTTTGGATTCGGTATTTTTGAATTGTCACTTGTAGGTACCTCGAATACAGTAAAAAAACAATACCATATTAAAATTTATAGTTTCACGCAACATTTTGCCTGTCTCAATCGTATTATTGTTGAAAGGGGAAAAAAATGAAGAGCTCTTTACGTCGTTCGAACGAAGAAATCACGCAAATCTTTAACCGCCATGTTGATACTGTTTACCGTGTTTGTTTCATGTATATGAAAAACAAACATGATACCGAAGACTTGGTGCAGAATACCTTTATCAAACTTATGAATGATGGCACGGTTTTTGAAAGCCAAGAGCATGAGAAGGCATGGCTTATAAGAACGGCTACTAACTTATGCAAGGATCATTTCAGGCATTGGTGGTCAAAAACCGTTGGTATGGATAAAATACCTGAAGATGCAGTGGAGTATTCCTTTGATACGGACGGAACTTATGAGATGATTATGTCACTTCCTCCTAAATATAAAACAGTTATTTACTTGTACTATTATGAAGGTTATTCAACAGCAGAAATAGCAAAAATGTTGAATAAGAACCACTCTACCATCAGAAGCCATCTCCATAACGCAAGAAAACTTCTAAAAATTAAAATGGAGGATGAATTATATGAGAAGTGAGAATATTAAAAACATATTCGATAATATCAAGCCGGATATCTCCTCTAAAGATAGAATGCTTGGGAATATTTTGGATGGCTCAACAAAGAGAAGAAATCATACTGTATTACCTTTCAATACAAGAAAAGCAATACTTGCCCTTACGTTGATGGCAATATTTACAGTAGGGATGTTTATCTATCATTCCAAACATGCTTTTCTTGACTCCGGATTAAACGGCAGCGACAGTCCAAAAATTGAACAGGACAATTTAACCGGCACGGACAGTTTTTCAGGCAGTGAGGATATGGCTGCACCGATCCTAAATCAATTTCAGCTTGGCAACAGGCATTATATCCACATATCCAATTATGCTGAAGAATTCGGTTTTCCCGCCACAATTGACAGCCGTGACATTGGCCCAAAACTTGCGGTTATTGAAAAAAGCCCGGATAAAAATCTCGTTGGCTGTGAAGTCTTCAGTTATTTACCAGCAGGATGCGAAGCTGTTGTTGCATTAAAAAGAGACAACGGATATGAACTGTATAAATTTTACGCCTTTGAAAGCTACATCGATAATCAAGATGAAGACGCAATTGAATATTTAAAGCTTTATGGTATTAACAGCCCTGACGACATAGCAAAAATCCTGTTTATAGCTTATACCGAAAAAAGCAAGTT
Organism: Clostridiales bacterium; assembly: GCA_012522015.1. Classification (GTDB taxonomy): domain Bacteria; phylum Bacillota; class Clostridia; order Oscillospirales; family CAG-272; genus DTU064. Next base: position 16,514 of record JAAYLD010000030.1, on the reverse strand, counting down.
AGAAGGAACTACCGATATTATCGGTGAAATCACAGAAAGGAATGAAATAGCCACTTTTTACAGCTACTATTCTGTATTGAAAAACTCCAGTGACAAATACTTTGAAAAGCTGTTTGGTAGTAGCTCGGATACAGGAGATGTCGAGGATAATCATGTGTATCCTAACATGCAAAATGACGATGATGTTCATAATGCAAGTAATATTGACCCTATAGCCCCCGATTATATACCTGAGCCTGATTATAATGGTGAGGCTGGAACCGGCAGCATTTATCCCGGCATTGCAAATGATATGCCGCTTACAGCAGACGGGAGCTCTGATAATGTAGCGTATTTCATATCGCCAACTGACATAAGCCAGCCAACAGATATGCCCGTAACCGGGGGTGACACACCCGCATCTATGATAAATGACCGCGGAGAATCATCTGATTCAAAAGAAGATTCACAATATGGCATGATTGATATTGGCGGTAACGAACCTGTAATAATAAATCCTTCACAGGGTTCAGCAGGTTATGCTCTGGATGGTTCTGTTGCAATTAGGATTTACAATAAAAACGGCGTATACTTCGAAGCAATATACTTCAAGAATATAGGTTTCATTTCCAGATATGAAATCGCAAAAGATTTTGCTACTTTTATTGAATACTATATTAATTAATGCAAACTGTAAAATCACGTGGAACTTTTAAAATGAGGACCTATGGCGATAATATTTTTTCGAATTTGTCAAGATATTTGTGGTTAAAAGGATATCAAAGTATGATCATGAAATTGGTTTAATAATCCCATTTTTAAGGTGGAGCATATTGGAAAGAAGTAAAAACAGGCTTGTGTGGCATATCTATGCAGTGACATCATGGCGCCAAATGGTGCCATGCTTATCCAATTCATCAAAGGCGATAAATTCGTCATTGAGGAAATCCATTTATTGATGAAACATTCAGCTTTCCGTTGTTCTCTATTCTTTCATCAGTATTAATTAATCATTGACTGTACATCTTATCTTGTGTTATTATATTCATGCGGGAATAGGCACTTCCTTTCGGTAAAATTTTGTTGGGGAACTTAATTCTACCTTATGTGCCATATTCCTGCTATTTTTCTCCTCACTGTCCTATATGTATTGTAACTCAACACTACATACCGAAGAATTTACTTTGGAATTATTGTATGGACATACGCGCGGATGTTATGATGTTATAATAAATTTATGATATAATATTGCTTTAAGCTGAAAAACGGCAATGCAATCGAATACGAATTTATTAAAGTCTTTGGAACAATTTGTGGAGATATATGAAAACTAAAATTGCACTACTATGTATAATTGTTTTATTATTATCTGCGACGGTATTCATTGTGTGCGCGATAATTAACCCATACACTGTCATATTTAATGTAAACGCGCCTGATGTTGCAAAGATAAAACCAATGACTTCATCGGCTATACATAAAAAAGGACTGCCCACACCAGAGAGAAGCGGATGGATATTTGTCGGCTGGTATACGGACAATCAGATATGGGAAAGAGAATATTCGCCAGATGATAATTCGGGACTGAAGGGAAAGGTAGAGCTGTACGCGAGATGGGCTAAAGAAGAATGTACAGTTGCATTTAAAGTTTACGATGGCAACACTGTCCAAAGCAAGACTGTGGTCAAGGTAAGGGGAGGCGATGTCGTCACGCCACCCAATGTTAAACACACAAACTCAACAAAAGTTTTTTCCGGTTGGTTTACGGACTCTGCTTACAATAACAAATGGGATGGAGAAGCGGTATATGATGATATAACTTTATATGCTAAGTGGTGTAATTACTATGACAGCCCTTTTCTCGTCCTCCCGAAGATTTATATAACAACGAAAAGCGGGGAAAGGGAAATTAGTCACGACAAATATACCCCTGTGTCGGTCAGTATGACGAACAGCAACAAAGATTTTAATGATGTCGATGCACAAATAAAAGGACGAGGAAACTCAACGTGGTATAGTTTTGAAAAAAAACCATACAAAATTAAGTTTACAAAAAAAATGAATCTGTTCGGAATGGGGAAGAGAAAAGACTGGGTTCTCCTTGCGAACGCGATGGATCACTCTTTAATGCGAAATTACTTAGCTTTTTATATCGCCGAAAACCTTGACGAGCCATATACATCCGGCTCTCAGTGGGTACATTTTTTTCTCAACGGAAATTACGAAGGCGTGTATCTTCTCTGTGAGCAGACAGAATCGGGACCGCACAGAGTAGATATCGAAACCGAACATACGAAAGAAGATACCGATGTCGGATTTCTCATTGAATACGGAGGCTCGGCTGATGTAAAAAATAATAAATTTTTCAAATTTGACTTTGTAAATGGAAAGAAAATTTACTTCCAGATGACGGATCATCTGGCGGTGATAAAATACCCTAAAGGGGCAGACTGCACAGATGAACAGAGGGAATACATCTCAATATACGCAAACGAAGTTAACTGGGCTATCCTGAGAAAGCAGTGGAATAAAATACTTCGTCTCGTGGATATTGATTCGTTCGTTAATTATTTTATTGTTGAGGAAATTCTGCTAAACAACGATATGGGTTGGAATTTCTTCTTTTACAAACCTGCGGGAGGGAAACTATGTCTCGGCCCTCACTGGGATTTGGATCAGTCGGCGGGTAATTCATCATACGGAGGAGAGACGTATCAAGGATGGCACGCCGGTTCTCCGCACCCGTGGTTTGAGTCGCTTGTGCAGATGGATGAATTTATAAAGCTTGTCAGAGAAAGATGGATCGAAAAATACGCCTTCATCCACTCTATTCCGGCATTCATTGATGAAAAAGCAGCTGAATACCAGCACGATATCGAGGCAAATTTTACAAGATGGAATGTTCTTGGCGTAAGCCACTGGCGTTCCGTGCCGTCTTTAGATAGAAGAACGACATATCAGGGTCATATCGATTATCTAAAAACATGGCTAAAAAACAGAATAAAATGGATTGAAAAGAAAATCGGCGTGTGGTAAATGAAGCTTTTATCTTAACACGGCTTTTAGTGGCAGTTGCCTGACGCAGTTATCAATGCCGGAGTAAAAAAATAATATAAGACGGGTTTTGCCCCGTCTTTTTTAATTCCATTATATTTATGCTATCCCTTAAATATTTGCGGGGGATACGATGGTTTATCAATACCACCAATTATTTTTAATAAATTAGAATAGCAAATTATGATGCTTAAAACAACATCTTCGCCAGGATCATTTTACTAAGCCAACATCTAATAGGGTAAACAATCAATTACAGTCATAAATGTAGTATAATAACAGTGCCGCCCGATTTCATTTATCAATCAATAAGGAGTAAAACTATGAAAAAATATGTGACTTCTTTATCGTTTGCTTTTTAAGCATTACTTTTTTCGTATTTTCTATTCAAGCTGTAGAAAAATATACAAATCTTCCGGAAAGTGATATCGCAAGCGATAAAGGAGGTGCACTTATCGATGAGTTTGTCAAACTTTGTGAAGAATATGAGCTAAATACTTTTAATGTTGAGAAAATTATTTCAATGTTCACGGATTTAAGTATTGATGATTTTATTTATTATGAATACTCATCAGAGACTGGACAAAGTTTCGATTATTTGAAACCAAACACTGATCCGCCAAATATCAGTTCTTATGATATAAGGTTATATGGTTCAAGCAGTTATACATGTCTTGATTTTATTAGCCCATATATTGATAACACTACAGGGCTTTTAGGAGAGATAATCGGAAAAATAAGAACGCTTGATGGCTTTTATAAGATGTGCGGATACAACTTTACAAATGATGAAATTGTCAAGATGGCAATTCCTGTTCCACGTCTTTCTAAATATGTATACAATCATATTATCTTATTTAATGAAGGGGGACGATATAAATATTCTGACGAAAATCATATGGAATGGGATGAAGGTACGAAACATTTAAAATACATTCATACAATTGCACCTAATAATATAATTATGGGATATGAAGAAAAATTTGATATTATACCGAATTGTCAAAGGATAGAAATATATTTAGCTTATAGCCAACCAGTAGGTGTTGATGAGTTCGAGTGTTTGTTATATGAGCTTTCATATGTATATATTAAAGCAGAAAAAAATTCTCAATATATGCCCCAGAATCCGCAAACCGGCTTTGGTACTGCAGGCTTAGTCTGCATGGCTGCCGTTTCTGGTTCATTAGTAGTAATAACGTTGGTAAGAAAACGGAAAGCCGTATTATAATAATTGTTCCGTGTATTATTTAACTGGTTATTAAACAAAAAAATATATTAAGAATTAAAGAACCCCTTTCGTTTAACAAAAACGAACGAAAGGGGTTTTCACTTCATTTCACAGCTTTTTGCTGCTATGTTTATTTGATGGCTACCTATGCTCCTCAACTGTCTCCTTTACAAAAGAAACAGATGCATTGATTGCGGTGTTAAAGTCTTCGCCGCCAAAGCCGTGCCCAGCACCCGGAATCATTTTGAGGGTAGCGTTTGGGAATAGGCGTAAAGCTTTCTCGGACACCCCCGTTTTAACAATAAAATCCATATCTCCTTGAACTATCAGCACCTTGCTTTTGTAGTTCGGCATAAGACGCCACGGGTCAATACTCGCAGCGTCACTGTCAAAGTCAGGGGAAAGTCGAACGCCGAACACATCTCGGATTCCCATAGCAAGCCGGTGCTTTGATGCTTCAGGTATCATCAGGGCAGGGTACCATAAAATTAGTCCGCGGAAGCTTTCAGGGGACTCTTCCGCAACAAGTGTGCTTACAAGGCCGCCTTGGCTTTCGCCCATTAAGAAAATATTGTCCTTATCAACATCGCTTTGTGAACGCACATAACCAACAACAAGCTTTAGGTCTTCACATTCGGTGGAAATCGTCATCATTTCCGAAAGCACGCCGTCACTTGTGGTTCTTAGCCCGCCGCCGCGGAAGTCAAACATAAAGCAGTGAATCCCCGCCTTTGCAAAGGCTTCGCCTCTGTTATGTAAATCAGCGCAGCATCCGTTGAATCCGTGGCTTAAAATAACCGCAGGTTTACGTCCGCCACCTATGGCAGAAAATTTGACCCCTCTGACTGTCATACCGTTTTCATGGGCAACGCTGAAGCGCACAAAGCTTACCTGTTCCATCGTCATTTCCTTTCTTTATCATAATATATTAAATTTACTCTTCTTTAGACTGCTTGAATCTTCTTCATCCATTTCCGGCTGCGCAGACGGAAATAGCACCAAACGCATTTTATTATCTGGTCGATTTTTAGCATGGTATAAATACAGAAGGGAGGCATATGTAGAACAAGCCCGGCAAGAAAGCCAAGGGGAATGGATGCTACCCAAAGGAATAAAATATCGCCCGCCATGAGGAAACGAGTGTCACCGCCGGCGCGAAGTACTCCCTTTGTGAGCACTGAGTTCATGGACTGGAAGATAATGATGAAGCTGATAGCGTCCATGAGTTCCCATGCAATCGCCTTAGCTTCCTCCGATACTTTGTAGTAGTTGATTATAGGGCTGCGCAGCAAGAGGATTACTACTGCCGCAAAACAGCCGAGGACAAAGCCTAAACCTAAAAAAGTATAACCTTGCTTTTGAGCTTTTTCCATGTCTCCTTCGCCTATTGTATGACCGGTTATAATGCAGCTTGCATTTGCCATGCCTTGAGTTAAAATGGTAGATAACTGCTGCACAATAGTTGTTATGGAATTTGCGGATACAAATGTTGTCCCGATACGTCCTATTACCATGGCGACAGCATTGTTTCCGAGGGCTAAAAGACCGTCGCTTATAAAAACAGGTATACTTATGCGGATATACTCGAAAAGCAAGTCCCCGCACATCATACCGATGTTTTTAATTTTATAACTGATTCGCTTATCACAAAAAAAGAAATATCCGCATATGAATGTCAGCTCAAAAAGCCTTGCTATCAGTGTCCCGAGGGCGGCACCTGCTATCTCCATCCGGGGTGCGCCTAAATGGCCGAAGATGAATACCCAGTTAAAGAAAATGTTGACGAAAAACGCAATGATAGAAGAAATGAGGGGTATTCTCACTTGACCTACGCTTCGAAGAACGATAGTACATGTAAGGGTCAGACCTATGCAGATAAATACGGGGATTTGCCAGCGAAGATATATAACTCCGTATTTGATAATATCCTTTTCCGGCGTGTACATCCGTATAATCAATCCCGGGGTAAAGACTGTTGCCAATGTGAACATTAAGGATAGTATGAGGACAAACCGCAGCATAATGGTAACAGCTTTGCGAAGTGAAGGGAGCTCTTTCATACCCCAGTATCTTGATGTTAAGACCGACGCCCCCATACCAATCCCCATACAAAAGATTTGATAAAGGTTTATGAATTGCCCGCCGAGAGCCGAAGCTGATAGCTGTGTATCACCCATGGAGCTGAGCATCACAGTATCCATCAGGTTTACCCCGACGGTTATAAGATGCTGGGCTGAAATAGGGATAGCAATTGATATTATTTTCTTGTAAAAATTCTTATCTCCAATATATTCTTTTAAAAAACTCATATGTATCCAATGCTTTTCTTGGCCGAATCAAATCGCCATGTAATAAGTCAAACTGTTTGCTAATATTAAACTTTTGCTGCCCTCATTTTAATGTTAAAGACTTTTTTATCGGCAAAATTGAACTGCAGCAATTGTGCATCGCTGCAGCATTCTTTTGTAAAATAAGCTGTATGATAAATTGCCGTTTTCAAATTAATGATACCAGAATGACAAAGATATTTCAATGTGATGTTGTGTTATTTTGAGATTAATCTGATGTATGACTTAATAAAGCTAATCTTTCGGTAAAGTGCGCTTTATAAATCAGCGTCTGTGTAGCCTCGATGTAGGAATACTTAAGGCATTGAGACCCCTAAGTTTTATGCCATATGACTTCACAATGCCACCCCTTTATATTTATATTAATGAATTAGAAAAAATCGTTTTGTGAGCAGCTAATGAAAGCCGATGCAAACTGTTTTCTCTTTTGTGCTGTCCGCACCAGCTGGAGCAGTTTATATACGAAGGGCTTTTAGTTTTCTTATAATTCATTTGATTATGTAAATTTCATATGATATGATAAAATATATCGAATTTGCAAAAGAGTATTGGCAGTGAAATTTACTAAAATTTAAGTTACTATATAAAACTCAGCAAAAAAGTATGGAGTGAAAATGATATGCCGTACGATTCCGGAATGCTTGCGGCTGTTTGCCGCGAGGTAAACGAGGCGGCTGGTGCAAGAGTTGATAAGATATATCAAACTGGGCGCGAGGAAATAATAATTGTATTGAGGGGGCAGTGTGGAACGAAGCGCCTTTTAATAAATGCGGGCTCATCATACCCGCGTATGTGCTTCATAACAGAGCAGAAAGAGAACCCTGAAACGCCGCCAAACTTCTGTATGATGCTGCGGAAGCATATCGGAGGTGCAGTTTTTAATTGTATTGAGCAGCTTGGATCGGAACGAGCGGCAAAGCTGTCATTTACAAGCCGAGACGAAATGGGGTATACCTGCGAGCGGGCGCTTATTGTCGAGATAATGAATAAGTACAGCAATATTATTCTTACTGATACAACTGATGAAAGCTATTCGTGGGGCGGCAAAATAATAGGTGCTGTAAAAACTGTCGATATTTCGACAAGCCGTCTCCGGCAGGTACTGCCCGGTATGAAGTATGAAGCCCCGCCTCCTCAAAATAAAACAGATATTATAACTGTCACGCGCGAGGAGTTTTATGAATCCGCACGGCAGTCGTTTGATATGATGGTACGGGATTTTCTGCTGCGGACATATACGGGCATAAGCCCGCTTCTTGCGCGCGAGCTTGCATATATATCATCGGGTGGTGATGTCGATGCTTTACTCGGTGCAAGCAAAGCAGATGTCCTGTGGCAGGAGTTTTCGGATGTAATAGACATCATACGCGGCATAAAAGAGCCGATGCCATGTGTTATATGCGACAGCCATAAAAGGCCGCTTGAATTTTCATTCCGGAATATCGGACAATACGGTGCTGAATACGAAGTAAAAGAATTTTCATCGCCTTCTTTAGCTGTCGAGTTTTTTTACTCGGAGAGAGCACGTGTCGACGACGCGGCACAGCGCGGTCGTGAGCTTAATAAAATCATGAACAATGCCTATCGCCGAGTTGAGCGCAAGCTTGAAGCTCTCGCTGAGGATGCAAACCGCAGTGCAGAAGGTGAAAAATATAAAAGGTGGGCTGATGCGATTACAGCGGGGATTCATACGCTTGTGCGCGGTATGACGGAAGCAGAGCTTGTCGATTACAGCTCCGCCGACTGCCCGGTTATAAATGTTCCGCTTGACGCAAGACTGTCACCATCGCAAAACGCGCAGCGTTATTATAAACTCTACGCTAAGTGTAAGACAGCGCGCGTCATGATAGCGGAGCAAATAGAAAAAGCTAAGGCGGAGCTGCGCTATATTGAATCAGTCATTGACGCTATTTCACGCGCTGAAAGCGATGCTGACATCGCCGAGCTCAGGCACGAGCTTGAAGCGGGCGGCTATATAAAAAGCGCATCCCGCAGCACAAGGAGTGCGAATGCAAAGCATAAAAAAACAAGCCGTGAATCAGACGCCTTCGCACGTTACGAGACGACAAACGGCTATGTTGTCCTTTGTGGGAAAAACAATATGCAAAATGACCTTCTTACAATGAAAACAGCGTCACGCGGCGACTATTGGTTTCATGTTAAAAATGCAGTAGGCAGCCATGTAATACTGGTGAGGGGTGGCAGGGAAGAACCATCGGAGGTTGATTTTACTGATGCCGCTATGATAGCGGCTTATAACTCAAGTTTATGCGGCGGGGAATCAGTTGCTGTCGATTACACGCTTGTAAAAAACATTAGAAAGCCGCCCGGGAGCCGCCCCGGTTTTGTGACATACAAGACTAACTGGACTGCATATGTAACCCCAGATCCAGAACACGTACGTGCTATGCGCCGCCGCTGACGCAGGACATAGATAATATAAAAAGCGCGTCCGTGCGGACGCGCTTTTTTCGGGATAATATGTGGGATGTGTCTTTAAACTATATTTACTTTATTTCGACGTTAACTTTTTTACCGTCAAAATTAGCAGCCGCCTTCATTATGACGCGTATCGCTTTAGCGATTCTTCCGTTGCGTCCAATGACCATGCCCATATCTGATTGAGCAACCGTGAGCGTAAGATTGACGGCATCACCGTTTGTACTATCAGTTACGATAACTTCATCGGGATGATCAACTATTAATTTTACGATGTCGGTTAAAACCTGTTTGAGGTCGATCATTGTTCTTTGTACCGACCGCCCTCGGTAAGCCAAGGCCGATCTGTCCTTTCGTGATAATTATCGCACATTTCGTTTATACTCATCGAATCAAAATATGCGTCTTTACGTCTTATTCAATAACGCCGCTTTTTTTAAGAAGAGCTCTGACTGTATCAGTCGGCTGAGCACCGCAAGCTATCCACTTTTTCGCTTTTTCTACATCCACTTTAATTGTAGAAGGCTCCGTGCGGGGATTGTAATAACCAATCTCCTCAATGAAACGCCCATCGCGCGGGCTACGTGAGTCTGCTACAACAATGCGGAATGAAGCTTGCTTTTTGGCGCCCATGCGCTTAAGCCTGATTCTAACTGCCATTGTTTCTTTTCCTCCGGAAACTATTATAAATAAATAGATTTTAGTATATAAAACCCCGTTAAGTTATATACAAAAGGGGGATTTATCTCCTTTGTTTTTTGCTTTTATTTTTCCTTTTAGTTTTTGTAAGCCGTAGGAATTTTTCTGCTTGACGCCCGGTCAACTGCTTTATCATTTTCTTCATCTGTTCAAATTGTTTGAGAAGACGATTTACTTCTTCAACAGATGTACCGCTTCCGGCTGCTATACGCTTTTTACGCGATGAGCCGATTATTTCGGGATGATCGCGCTCGTACGGTGTCATCGAAAGAATGATAGCTTCTGTCTTAGTTAAGGCACGTTCGTCGATTTTTGTGCCCTTAAGCTGTGCTGAATTCATACCGGGCATCATGCTGAGAAGAGATTCAAGGCTACCCATGTTCTTAATCTGCCCGAGCTGTTCTAAGTAATCAGTCAGAGTAAACGACGACTCGCGGAACTTGCGCTCAAGCTCTTCGGCTTGCTTTTCATCGTATTGCTGCTGCGCTTTTTCAATAAGCGTTAAAACATCGCCCATGCCAAGAATGCGTTGTGCCATTCTGTCCGGGTGAAACGGCTCAATATTGTCGATTTTTTCGCCGGTACCAATGAATTTAATCGGTTTACCCGTCACATGCCGGACAGAAAGAGCGGCGCCTCCGCGTGTGTCGCCATCAAGCTTTGTCAGTATAACACCTGTAATATCAAGTAGTTCATTAAAGGACTTCGCTACATTAACTGCGTCCTGACCTGTCATCGCATCCACAACAAGGAGGATTTCAGTAGGCGATACGCTATCTTTAATCTCGCGAAGTTCCGCCATCAGCTCCTCATCGATGTGCAGACGCCCTGCAGTGTCAAGGAAAACCATGTCGTTGTTGTTTTTTATAGCATAGGCGACGGCTTCCTTTGCAATTTTTACGGGCGAAACATCGCTACCAAGTGTAAAAACCGGAACGTCTATCTGCTCGCCAAGTACCTCGAGCTGTTTTATTGCTGCCGGACGGTAAATATCACAGGCCGCAAGAAGCGGGCGCTTGCCTTGCTGCTTTTTATACATATAAGCAAGTTTCGCGCAGTGCGTCGTTTTACCGGAACCCTGAAGTCCGCACACCATAACAACTGTCGGCGGCTTCGGCGATATTTCAAGCTTTGAGTTTTTGCCGCCCATTATGGCGGTCAGTTCCTCGTTTACAATTTTAATGATTTGCTGAGAGGGAACGAGCGAGGAAAGAACTTCAGCGCCAACGGCACGCTCAGTAACCGCTGCAACAAAATCGCGGACAACGCGGTAGTTAACGTCGGCCTCAAGAAGCGCAAGCTTGACTTCACGCATGCCCTCGCGGACATCAGCTTCTGTAAGCTTGCCCTTGCTTTTAAACTTTTTAAGAGCGTTTGCCAGCTTCTCGGACAGATTTGAAAACATCGTTCACCTTAAATCATTTTAGTGCGTCATATGACGTATGTCGTATTACTTGTTTTGCGTGAGGATATAAGGAATTATTTTGGGTGTCAATCACCGGTGAGCGCTAAAACACGTTCTGCAATTTCACTGAGTTTTTTGCTTAAATTTAAACTGCTCTCAGACTGGCTCATTTGGTTGATTGTTGCGGCAAGAGAGAGAAGCTCTTTTGATATTATCTCAGCTTCATCCTTTAGTTTTGTATACGCGGCCGCAGCTCCCAAAGCTTCCTCGCAGCGAAAAAGCTCAGCTTCACCTTTTTTTATTAGGTCGCGAACACCTTGTCTTGAAATTCCGGCATTTTCAGCAATTTCGGCGAGCGAGAAGTCGTCGTTATAGTAAAGCTCAAGAACGTAGCGCCTGCGTTCTGAAAGAATGGCGCCATAATGGTCGAGCAGAGCAGAAATTGATAGGTCTTTTTCGTGTGTCCGCATGTTGCCCTCACGCCCGCTGTGTAATGGATAGCTGTAAAGTAAATCGCTTTACACATCATAGCATAAAAGAATCGTACTGTCAAGCAGTATTATGCTATGCGGCGCATAAAATATAGACGATAATAATAAGAATGCTGAAAAACAAAGAAAATATGTATTGACAGCCGGCGGCTATAAATGATATAATAAGAAGCCGCTTGTGAGCGGGCTTTTTTAAGCACGGGTGTTTGCACATAAAAGTAACATATTTAATGTGCATCATATCGTCGCCCGCCGGCAGCGAGTCTATTGGAAAGAGAGGTGCTTTTCGTGCTTGCAATTATTGAAACGTGCGGAAAGCAGTACAAGGTAAGCGAAGGAGATATAGTTTACCTCGAACTCCTCGGCGCACAGCCCGGTGAGAACGTCACATTTGACCGCGTTCTTGCGGTATCAGGGACTGATTCGGGAATTACCATCGGTACTCCTTATGTCAGTGGTGCAAGTGTCAGCGCGAGCGTCATAGCTAACGGCAAATCGAAAAAGATCACGGTTTTCCGCTACAAGCCTAAAAAGAATCAAAAGAGAAAACTTGGCCACAGACAACCGTATACAAAGGTAAAAATCGAAAAAATTACGGTTTAAGTCAATAAGCTGAAAAGGAATAATTTGAGTAGAACGTGACAAAAATTACATTTTTCATGTCGGGTGGTGTACGCTGGGGTTTTGAAGAAACCGGCCACACCGGATACGGTGAATCAGGAGACGACGTGCTTTGTGCGGCGCTCTCGGCTATGACGATGCTAATAGTAAACGCTATTGAAGTCACATTTTTCGGTAGCGTAGATTATGTGATTGACGAAAAGACAACCGACATAAAGGTAATGGCAAAGTGTGCTCTTCCTGATTATGAAGAGGACGAACGTGTACGCTTCGCAGTCGGCGGGCTGATCGACGCATATTTTTATCAGCTCATGGATATGATGGAGGACTACCCAGAGCATCTTGAGGTTGACACCATCGAAAAAGATCCCGAATAAAAAGGAGGAAATAATGATGTTAAAGCTCAGCTTGCAGTTTTTCGCGCATAAAAAGGGCGTCGGCTCTACGAAGAACGGACGTGACAGCGAATCTAAGCGCCTCGGCATAAAGCGCGCCGACGGTCAGTTCGTCCTTGCGGGCAATATCCTTGTCCGCCAGCGCGGAACTAAAATACATCCCGGTGAAAACGTCGGACGCGGCGGCGATGATACGCTTTTCGCGCTTATCGACGGTAAGGTTAAATTTGAGCGCAAGGGCCCGAAAAAGCTTGTTAGCGTCTATGCGGCAAGCTAATTAGTGTTAATAGGCGATGATAAAATTGAGGGGAAGTGTAGCTGACGTATGTTTTGCTCGCCCCTCTTATTTTTATGTTTTTATACTTTCATAAATATTAAAAACAACGCATATGCGTGCTCTTTTTGTAATGCCCGATAGAAAAGTTTAACAAAAGCCTTGCATATCGAGGCTTTAGTATTATAATGGTAATGTTAACAAAAATTATTAAAAGATTTACTTAAAAACGAGTCAAGTCCCTAAAAAGCGCACGACAACTCATCATCTTATAATCTGAATAATTGCTCTGTATTATATGTTCTGTTAGTACTGCCGATGTCAGCAAAGAGACTTCGGCCTTTTTCCGGCAAGACAAAATAGAGCAGACGCGGCAGCTTTTTCTTTAGCTGTCCGGTAAAACATTATCCTCATTATAGCTATGAGAGGTATAAGTATATGAAAGGTGTTGTTTTAAGTTAATCTTATTATTCGGATTCAAAAGCATGTACTCGCGAAAATAGTGTTGTATTTGAAAAAATATTTGAGGTTCAAAAAGATTATAACTGGCTAATTACAGGCATTCAAGTTGCTCCTCGTTATGTATGTGAACATAATATACTGGGAATGATTGACTACCTATGGTTACCCGGAGAAACGCTAATAAAGATGGTAGATGAGTACCTGTGGTTTTTTGCTGTTTTCTCAGGTTTTCCAAAGGAAATATCAAAGGAGCAGGTTTAGGCGCATAAATTGCCTTTTGCCGACGGGTATGAGGGATTCTGGAAGAATCCAATCAGCATACAGCACCCGCTGGCAGAAATCGAGGTTGCACCTTACGATGGCAGTTATTATGTTGTGATAAGTAAAGATGATAGAGTTGCCGAAAAGTTAATGACAGCTTTTCCATCCGCTGAGGATCTTGAGGAACACAATAAAAAACACACCGATGCGTGTTGATGGGTTTATATGAAAAGAAAAATACTTATTACAGCTCACTATATCCTCGAAGCTGAGAGAGACGAGTTCTGGGATAAAAAAACCGGGCGTCTCTTACCTGAAATTGATGAATGCTTACATAAGGCTTTCCCTGAAGAAATCGAGTTTTCAAGTGAGCTTGTGGCTGATCAATACTATATTGAACATCAAATAATCGATTATCCGGGGTATAATTTTCTTACCTGCCCATTTTGTGAAAGGGTATTAACAAACCCTTCAAAGCCAAATCCAATTCAAGAGCTCGATAAATGCGTAGTTGTCGGGGGAGTTGAGGTGAGCTCCGGATTCCACTACATGAGCCGTCACGCCGGACTTAATTCCGTATTTTAAATTATCGCGGTAACTTGTTTGTTGTTGTCGACTGTGGCTTTTTCAATCACCCGCCGGGCGGGCTGCTCGTCATATTCTATAATAGTGTCGGGTTGTTCATGTACCCGTAGTAAAATGCCATACATCGGCATTCATTTTATGCGTTCATCAGACTGGCATTTTCAAAGAACAGCTTTTGCTTCTGCGTTGTGACTGCCGGCACGTAATTTATAATGGCAAAAAAATATATAAATGAATATTGTTATTATACAAAACAATTATTATAATTAAATTGTACGAACCTATGCTTCAGGTCGGATTGAATACTGTTTTTTATTAAATATTCTGGATCAATTATTATATCTGTTTATCACATCACAAAAGAAAGATAAACAGAATTAAAGGAGCATAAACATATGAAAAAGCCATTTTATTATTAGTGGCATTAATTGTTATGTCTTCCTTTGCTGTATCTTGCACAGAGGTTTCATCAAGTAATTTACCTTCATTGAGTGATTTGCCCGCGTCAAGTGATGTTTATTCGTCAGACGAAACTGTTGTTGTTAAAAATCAAACAAACGAAGATTCAGATATTAAAAATGAAGACTACACACGCCCGATTATCAGACAACCGACACTACACACCGACGATTTTTAAATATTTTGAGGGCTGATGGCTATTATAGAAATGGCGAGATTGATAAAAATATAATACCGATGGGATAACAAATATCGTCAACATTACTCCGAAAAGCATTTCCGATGAGACCTCAAATATAGAAGTCTTTCTTGTGAATAATACGCACTGCTTTTTGATGGTGAATAAAGTTATTTACAGATACGATACTTTCAGTGGTTACCATCAGCTGTGCCTATGGGATTACGATAACAACGGTACGAAAGACCTTGTTTCATATCATACTTTCGGGTCGGGAATTCCATACCTGGGAGTCAGCATTTTTGATATGACAACAATGAAGAATATTAGTGTTGTTAAAAAATGTGTTTTAAGTGAGCCTTGGTTTACGTTTGAATTTAAAGATGGCAGCGTTTATTTAGACGGAAAAGAATTAATATATGACAACGGTGTTTTCAGCTGCGAATCAATAGAGTGTCAATAAGCGTAAGCTTGAGTGCTCGATGTTAAAGGTGAATAAATAATAATGTGCTTATTTATGAAGCGATTTAACATAAAAACCTCCGCTGTGGTATGCCTTACCTAAGCGGAGGTTTTCGTATGTGCAGATGTGTAATTTTTATAAAGAGGAAATTGAAGAATTATTCGAGATGGTCGTGGTAATAGGGAACCGAAAATGTAAGTGAAGGAACTCATATGATATTTTAATAGTTTTGATGTTAGATATTATTTTTTATCGTCTTCTTAGCCGTCGCTTTTGTTTTCTTCTTCACAGTCGTTGTCGCTCTTATCGCTGTCTTTCTTTTTTTTCGGGAAAAGAGATTTAATTTTATCGATAAGAACGGGGACATTCTCAATGATTGTTGCGATGTCAGACTTTGGCCCTGCATTTTGATCGATAGGCACAAGGTCAACCTTCCCGTCGGGAGATATAATTAAAAACGCGACAGGATCGACGGTAAGCCCGCTTCCACCACCGCCACCAAAATTGTTTTTATTGCTGGAATTTGTTTTCGCCGCGTTTTTACCAAGATAATCGAATCCGCCGGAGGCAAATCCTATTGAAACTCGTGATACGGGGAGGATTGTTATGCCATTTGGCGTGGAAATAGGGTCGCCAATAATTGTGTTTGCGTCGACAACAGTGCGGATGTTCTCAAGCGATGTTTTAATTATTTCACTTATCTTGTTGTTTTCAGAGTTCATTTACTTCATACTCCATTTTTATATAGTATTTAATTTTTACTTCAGTATGTGAATTGGATCCTCATGCTCTTGTTTCGTCAGGATTTTTCTTTAACATGGACGCAAGCGCAACACGCGGGGCAACAGTCAGCAGCGCCCACATCGTTATACTAAGCTGTAATTTTATATCGACTGTAATCTCGCGCTGTGTGAAGTCCGGGATTACGTTGACCTCTGAGCGAAATTTTCGCCGCACATTTGTAATAGAATCAATCCCCTCAAGCAGATAAGAAACAGCTTGCGATACAATCCCGTAAGTTATCGCTGTTTTAGCTGCGTCAGATGCTCCGACAATTATGATAATACGCGAAATATCTATCCGTA
The DNA here is from genome assembly GCA_012522015.1 of Clostridiales bacterium. GTDB lineage: Bacteria > Bacillota > Clostridia > Oscillospirales > CAG-272 > DTU064. The sequence continues at coordinate 85 of JAAYLD010000030.1, read as the reverse complement.
AGTTTTGCTTTAAATGCTCCTGCGACTTTTTTATAATGTCCGCCACTTGGCGGATGACGCTGACCGTATCTTTTGAGCTTTTCTT
>JAAYLD010000029.1 GCA_012522015.1 Clostridiales bacterium | reverse complement strand
TGATGGCTTCGTATGCAAATCTCACCTCGGGCGAGTAGGAAAATGACAAAATAATATAGACCAATAAACGAAGGGGCTGTAGTAATTTTTTGCTTACTACAGCCCTTTATTTTGTTGTTAATATGTGTTCGTTGCCCCTTCAAAACAGAGTTTTACGGGCATAAATCTGAAGAAACAACGCACTTTTTTATAAAATGGCTCTGTCAAGCGGCCTGTGTTTGCATCTTATAACTTACAGCGGATTTTTCATTATCTGCGGGTAACGGCGCGGGTAAGCGGGTGGGCATGGGGATACCTTGCGGTAGACGACAAGCGTACGAGAGGCGGTTAAATCATTGTATATTAGCGTTATAGGCAGCGCTTTTTCAAGGCGAAGCCCTGTTTTAAAAATGGCGTTTTTGGCCTCGGTTATCTCCGCCATGGCGTTTGGCCCTTTCATCGCTAAAAACACCCCGCCAATGCACACAAAAGGCGAGCAAAGTTCTGCAAGAATGCGGATTGTTGCGACAGCGCGTGATACGACTATATCAAAGCGTTCGCGAAATTCTTGCCTGCCGCGCTCGGATGAGTGAAAAACATCCTCCGCACGAGCATTGACAGCGCGCAGATTTCCTATTCCGAAAAGTTCGGCTGATGCGGCGATAAATGATGTTTTCTTTTCTGATGAATCAAGCGCCGTGATGCTGGCGTCTGACCGTGCGGCGGCAAGGGGGATGGCAGGAAAGCCGGCTCCGCTGCCAACATCGAGCACAGAGCCGCCCTGCGGTATAAAATATGCTGCCGATATAGAATCTGCAAAATGCTTTAGGAGTATATCCTCAGGGGCCGTGATGGCGGTGAGGTTGTATTTTTCATTTTCCTCAACAAGATAACCGGCGAAACGGGCAAGTATGGAAGCCGTTTTTTGGGGATCATCCGTATATGGCACCCCGGTCATGCCGTTTTGCTTTAAAAGAGATAAAATATCGTCAGGTGATATCACTTTGCGTTTTACCTTTTTTTGATTCAAGATATATGAGAAGTACTGATATGTCAGCAGGGCTTACGCCGCTGATTCTTGCTGCCTGCCCGATTGAGATCGGACGTATTTTTGAAAGCTTTTGCACAGCTTCAATGCGCAGGCCGCGAATTGATGAGTAATCGATATCTGGGAGCAACAACTTGCCTTCGCGCGCACGCTGACGTTCAACAGCTTCAATCTGTTTTTTAATATAACCTTCGTATTTTATCGTCGTTTCAACGGTTTTAGCTGCTCCCACAGGCAGGGTAGGCCTTGAAGGGTCAATTGGTGCGAGCGACTCATAGTCAAGCTCAGGGCGGCGCAAAAGCTCAGCAAGCTTTATGCCCGTCGTGACGGGAGAAGAGCCTTTTGCGGCAAGAATTTTTGCGAGAGCGTCTGACGGCGGCACCGTCACAGATGATAACCGCTCAATCTCCGCTTTTATTGCTCTCTGCTTTTCCTTGAAAGCTGCATAGCGCTCGTCAGATATAAGCCCAACAGCATGTCCATATTCAGTCAGACGCTTATCGGCATTGTCCTGCCGCATATAAAGGCGGTATTCCGAGCGCGAAGTCATGATTCTGTAAGGTTCGTCTGTGCCTTTTGTAACAAGATCATCTAAGAGAATGCCGATATATGAAGTTGAACGGCCAAGAACAAGTGGCTCACGTCCTAAAACGTAAGCTGCGGCGTTGATTCCGGCGATAAGTCCCTGTGCTGCCGCCTCCTCGTAGCCTGATGTTCCATTAAATTGCCCGGCGCCAAAAAGGCCGCGTATTTCTTTAAACTCAAGCGTTGGCAGCAGCTGTGTCGGGTCAGCGCAGTCGTATTCAATCGCGTAAGCATATCGCGTTATATATGCATGCTCAAATCCGGGCAGGGAGCGCACCATTTTCTCCTGCACGTCAGCTGGCATAGATGTCGAAAAGCCCGAAAGGTAAATTTCGTCCGTGTCAGCGCCCATAGGCTCTATGAAAATCTGATGGCGCTCCTTATCGGCAAAGCGAACGATCTTGTCTTCAATGCTTGGGCAATAGCGTGCTCCGACGCCGTGTATTTTACCTGAAAAAAGCGCCGACCGCTTGAGATTATCCCTTATTATCTTATGTGTTTTTTCGTTTGTATAAACAATGTAGCAGGGAAGTGCCGATCGTGAGCTCATGTAGTCCCTTTTTGTACGGGAGGAAAACGGAACGGGATCAAGTTCACCGTTTTGTACTTCAAGGGAGGAAAAATCAACAGTGCGCCGCGACACACGCGGAGGCGTGCCTGTTTTAAATCGCATGAGACGCACACCGGCATCAAGCAGTGATTGTGTCAGAAGTGTAGATGGAAGCTGACCGTCAGGACCGGATGGGAAGTGAACGTCACCAACGAAAATTTCAGCGCAGAGGTATGTGCCGCATGAAAGGACGACAGCTTTAGCTTCCCAGCGAGCGCCAAGGCGCGTCGTAAGGGCACAAACGCGCCCATTTTTAATTTCAATGCCCGTAATTTCAGCCTGCACGAGACGCAGTTTTGGTTCTTTCTGCAGAGTCTTTAGCATTATGCTTTTATAAAGGGTACGGTCAGCTTGTATGCGCTTCGAATGGACAGCGCTACCCTTGCTCAAATTAAGAGTCCGGCTTTGGAGCGTTGCCTTGTCAGCGGCAGCTCCCATTTCGCCGCCAAGTGCGTCTATTTCATAAACAAGATGGCCCTTGCCGGTGCCGCCGATGGAAGGATTGCACGGCATATTGGCAACGGCGTCAAGCGAGAGGGTAAAAAGCACAGTGTCGACGCCAAGACGTGCGCAGGCAAGAGCCGCTTCAATGCCCGCGTGGCCTGCACCGACGACAGCGACCTCACATTTGTTTTCTATTATGTTGCTAATCATTGTTTTTGTATTTTTCCCGGTACGGTGATACATAAATCGGTTATAGAGTGAAAGACCAATAAAAATATATTTATGAATCAGCTGTTGGCTTTCATTTTATATAGAATGTGCCAGCCACGTGATACGGGGCTGATATTGCTGTTTTGTTGTGTGTTTGCGCCTGGGTAGGTACTTAAATATTCGCCGATGTATGCAGCGATAACACCGGTCGATGCGTTTGATATATATGAAAAAACGCCGTAGGGGATAACAAAGTTGCCTTCTGTATCAATTAAAGCGTAGTTTCCTCTTCCGTCGCCGATAACGGCAAGCCCTTCATAAAACGGCTCGGCATACGAAAGCGTTGGCTGAACAACCCAAGCACCGGTGTAGCTCATGTAACCATATTTGCCGTTGTGTTTAAGCAGTATCATTCCGGAGGAATAAGCGATCACGTCATAGCCCGACGGTATCTCGAACTCTTTACCATTCGTATATATCATAATGTCAGTATCGTTTATGACTGACATTTTTTTATTGGTAAAGTAATTATAATAGTCGAGACTTAGAACCCTTGCGCGTGTTATACCATGCTCAAAATAGAGAAAACCTATCGATTCCTCCCCGTCGGTCAGGGGCTCCATATAGAAGTCATATACAGAGCGAGAAAGGCGTTTATCGCGCCTTATCACACCGGTTCTTATGGCAACAGCGCCGTTGCGGTTTATATAGTAAAGAAATCCGTCGGCGTCAACAACAGCTGCACGCCCCTCGTGAAAGGGGTATGCGCCGTAGTAGTCATAGTTTGTTATCGCTGTGCCGTTTGTGTTTGCGAGCGCAAAGCGGTATATTGTCGTCGGTATTACATAGGCAAGCTGATTGCCTTCGTCATCAAAAGATCCGTCAATCGGTTCATAAACATTAACAACTTCGGTTTTATAAATAAACTTTCTCGCAGTATCGGACTTGCCGTAGTCCGGAGTATAATCAAAGCGCACACCGCGGCTGTCAGTTTTGGGATTATAATCGCTCTCAAGGAACCGTTTGTTTTTAGCATCAAGATAATAATATGAATCCTTATAAATGAAAAGCGGCCGGTTGGATGTGTCACGGCAATAAGCCGGCTTTATTTTTGTTTCATCATAAGAGCCAAGCGCTTTGCCCTCTGACGAGTAGATGTTGACAGTGTTTTCGCGGTCCGTTTCAACGATTATATAGCCCATGTAAAGCAACACAGCCGGTTTTTTAACACGGTAGTATTCGTAAACGGGCTCGAACATAGCATAATCTTTTGGCGCTTTGTAGTGGACGTAATACTTTTCGTATGTTTTTGATGAAAAATAGTCGGGCATATCAAGACCGGCGTCGGCAAGAACCCAGTTTCCCCCTGGCTCCCAGTCTTTGTATGAGAGCTTATAACCTTGCTCCGACAGCTCTGCATAAGGCAAAAACAGCACTTCAGGCGGGTTGTCAGGGTTGTCATCACCGCCCGAAGCCCCTGTGTCGGTGGTTGTCTCAACACCGGTGCTTGTATCTGTGTCTGTCACTACGTCGGTATCGGTGTCGGTTTCTGTTTCTTTGTCTTTATCTGTTTCTGTCTCTGCTGTGTCGATATCTGAATAACGTGTTATATGTGCGATGTCGAAATAGCCCTCGCGGTATAAAAGCACGATGGCACAAATGAGCATGAAAACTAAAACGGCAGCCGCACGCGGTACGTACTTTTTTGCCGTTTTTGCTGCTTTTTTAATTTTTGCCATAATGCCGTTAATTTTCTTCATCGTCTTTTTTACTTTAATAAAGTTTATTTATATTGTTTCTACCCGATACAATTATCCTTTATACGTTTAATATTTTACTGTTTTTCTTTCGTTTGAGAAAGAGCCGGATGATATCTTTCGTATTGTCGCCTGTATTTTTGCGCTTATTTATGATATTTACTACCTTTGCGAATGCTTATTGAGCGATAAATGATTTCGTATAAAATCGGCTGCATCATTCTGTGTGTGAATGTGAAGTCGGAGACTGATAAAAGCAGGTCGCATGAGGATTTGACTTGTTGCGAAAGTCCCCAGGGGCCACCGATTATAAAGGCAATGGAGCTTACTCCGCTAACCTCAAGCTCCTCAAGGTATGAAGCAAATACTTCTGATGTGAACCTTCGCCCCTCGACGCATAGGGCGATTTTATATGCCTTCTGCGGCAGTGAGCGAAGTATGGAACGCCCCTCGGCAGCTATTGCAGCTGTAATTTCAGCCGCCGTCGGCGAGGACGATGTGCGCGCCTCGGGTATTTCCGTGCGCTCAATGCGGCAAAAGGGAGATAAACGTTTAATATATTCGTCCCGCGCGGCGATAAAGTATGGCTCACGCAGCGCTCCGACTGTTATGACATTAATTTTAAGCATTATTTTTATGTGAAATCCTTAAATCAAGCGAGTTGGAGTATGCGCATCGGCGGCAGTGAGTGATATTTCACTTGTGTCAAAGCTTGCGCGCGAGAGAGCCTCAGAAACTGCCCTCACAGCAATGTCTGGGCGGTTGTTTTCTTTTGATAAGTGTGCGAGCATAATCGAGCGTGCGCCGCCCTCAAAGAGTGTGCACGCGAGTTCTCCGCAGTCATCATTTGACAGGTGCCCGTATGGTGATAAAATGCGCCGCTTTAGCCATTCTGGATATGGCCCGTGCTTGAGCATTGATATATCGTGGTTGGCCTCTATTATTAGGTGCGTGCAGCCGTTAAGTGAAGATATTATTTCACTTGATACATGACCTATGTCTGTTGCAACCCCGAAGCGTATGTCTTTCCCCTCAAATTCGATAGTGTAGCCGACGCTCATAACGGAATCATGAGGAGTCAGGAAGCTGCGGATGGTCATTTTACCGACAGTTTCGGTGTAATATGGCGGGTGAGGAATGGTGTAGTCGTGCATCGTTGACATCTTCCCGAACAGTGCTTCCTCGGACTCCGAGGTTATGTGTATAGGAAGAGGGTGATGCCGGCAGAAAGTATCAAGCGCCGATACATGGTCTTGATGCTCATGTGTCACAAAAATACAGCGCACAAGCGAGATGTCAGCGCCAAGAAGTGAAAGCGAACGCTTAACAGCTCTTGCACTGCTGCCGCAGTCGATAAGTATGGCGTCATTGCCGTAACGAACATAAATACAGTTGCCGCCGGAGCCGGAACACAGTGTATAAATTGATATGTCACCGGCTTCGGTGCGGTCACGTAAAAGGGTGGAGTCCTGTTCTTTAGCGGTGTTTTTGCACCCCGCCAAAGAACCCGAAATTATCATTTGCCTGTAATCCCCGAGAGAAGCTCGAGGATCTTGTCAAGGTAAAAAAGCTCAAATATTTCGTAGATGAAAACGAATATAAGCGGAATGAGGGGGATTATTAGATATTTTACAATGCGGCGGCGTCGCTTGTCAGAGTCAAGATAAGCAGCTTTTTTGTCGTCGCCCCATTCATCCGGAAGCATGTCGGCTGTTATTTGTGTGCTTGACACACCGCGATTCAGTATAAAAATAGCAATGAAAAGGCAAGAGGCAAGGATGAGGTATATCCACATAATGATTATCTTTTCATTCTCAATACATACGCGGTATATCGTGAATATTATAACGAATACGAGAGCCGATATGAGGAAAAGGCGCATGTTAAACTTCTTTTTCCCCTCTTTATTCGGCGTCCCTGTTGTGTGAAGGCTCATAATTCTCCTTATTGGTTACAGCGTTGTTCGAATGCTTTCCTTGTGATGGCTCTTGCCATATAAAGTATTAAGCGTCAGATAATCCTAACAGCTCCAGCACCTCTTACGGCGAGCGTCATGCAGGCGCCTTCCCCGAAAACGCTGTCCATGAGAGCAGCGTAATCTTCGGCAATCTCAGCCGGTACAAATGCCTGTATTGTTCCGGCAAACCCACCGCCATGGACACGCCAAGCAGCCTTTTTACCGGAGAGGAACCCTTCGGTCAGGCAAAGGGCAAGTGAAAGCCCCTGTTCGTCAACTTTTTTCGTTGTATAAACGTTTTGCAGATATTTATAGCTTGAATCACCAGAGGCAAGCACGGCGGCGAAGAATGCGTCGATGTCGCCGGCACGCAACACGTCAGCCGTTTTGGCAACGCGCTCGTTTTCGCGGACAAAGTGATAAGCACGGAGGAGAGCACGGTCGCCGAAGCGCTCTCGCAAAGCGACAGCGTTTGCTGTAAGCTGCGCTTCGCTTACCGGCCGCAGTGTATTTTGCCCGAAAAACGATGCTACCGCCTTCATTTCACTCGGAACGGATGCATAATCGTCATTGAGGTCGGCATGGCTTCCGCCTGTGTTTGTAATGCAGAGACGGTACCCATGTGCGGCAAGGTCAAACCCGAGCTTTTCGGTGACGGGAGATGCCGGATCGGCGAAGTCGATTGTTATAAATCCGCCGGTAGCACATGCCATCTGATCCATAAGGCCGCAAGGCTTGCCGAAGAAATTATTTTCAGCGTACTGTGAAATAATAGCTATTTTGTCGGGGGATATTTTGCCTTCGTTATAGAAGTGGTTTAGTATGTTTCCAACCATAACCTCAAAAGCTGCAGAGGAGGAAAGGCCGGAGCCTTTAAGTACGTTTGAAGTTGTGTAGGCATCAAACCCACCAATATTATAACCATTTTTGCGAAAGCCGTCAGCAACGCCTGCTATTATAGACTGAGAGTTGAAAAACAGCTTTTCGTCGGGAGACGTAAACTTATCCGTATCGACGATGTCCTCGTCAAAGCCGGCGCTCTGTATGCGAATAACGGAGTCTTCACGAACAGCGGCGACTGCCACACAGTCAAGAGTGATAGAAGCAGCTATAACGCGCCCGTACTGATGGTCAGTGTGATTGCCCATTATTTCGCTTCTGCCGGGAACAGAAAAAAGAGAAACATCTCTTTCACCTTTTGGATCGTAAAGCCGCTCAAACTCAGTTATTGCATTGATATAACGAGCACGGCCTGCCAAAACAGCCTCGGGGGTGGAATTTTCATAGAGTGATGCAATAATGGCGTCAAGTCCGCCGCTCAATATGTGTTTTTTAAGTGCAGATGTTTTCATTGTGACACTCCTCCTCCGTTGGGTCACATTTTCAACAGTATTTTACTATAAAAAAGCTTTTAATAGCTACTGTATTTAATCTAATTTTTTATATCAAGCGTCCATCGACGCTGTGACACGCACCGCCTTTTTCGTTTGTGCAGACTCTTCGTCTATTGTAAAGACAACGCCCTGCAGAACTGTGTTGCCATCAGACACTATGAAGCGCGAGGGCATTTTATCACGAAGAAATGTCAGTATGCTTTCAGTTTTTATGCCAAGAACACCGTCTTGCGGGCCTGTCATTCCAAGATCGGTGACAAACCCTGTTCCACCGGGCAAAATACATACGTCTGATGTCGGTATATGCGTGTGTGTGCCCCAAACAGCAGCAACTCGAAGTTCTCTGAGCGAGTCGAAGTAGCGGGCAAAGGCTAATTTTTCGCCCGTTGATTCGGCGTGAAAATCAATAAGGGCAAAGTCATAGTTATGCACCTCACGGCGCAGTATGCGCTCTGTTGTTACAAAGGGACACGCAAGTGGCAGATCCATGTAGGCAACGCCAAGCACATTTAAAACGAGAATGCGCCATCCGGCGATGTTTTTTATTGTATAACCAATACCGGGGGCTGTGTCGGGGTAGTTTGCCGGACGTAGTACACTGTCGGTTCCGTCGATGTAATCTTTAATCTCGATTCTGTCCCAGATGTGATTGCCGCTTGTTATGACATCAGCACCCCCGTCAAGGATTGTTCGGGCAAGAGAGGGCGTCAGACCGCGTCCTGCGGCTGCGTTTTCACCGTTGACAACTATAAAATCAACGTGTGGTATTGCTCCTCCATGCAAAAGAACATGCAAATCGGAGGCCGCGCGGTCTCCTACAATGTCGCCGACCGCAAGTACTGTCATGCTCATTTATGCGTCCTCCATTTGATCCATATAATTGTGGTAAGGACGGAAGCAAAAACACGTTCTGCCCCCGTCCTTACTATGTGTTTTTGTTTTGAGTGTTTGCTTTGATATTGACAAAAGCTGTTACAATTTTTGATTAACGCATTTAAGTTTTGTCTGTATTTCAGTGTTCGGCGTTTAGCTTTTATGAGAATGTCACGCCACGCGGCGGTTTATTTTATATTAACGGGCAAAACCCGCTGTTTTCTTCCGTGTTATATAATTTATATAAACGGCGGAGAGGTACCGCCGGGATAAAACACCGCATACTTACGCGTTACTCTTTGATGTTACATTTAAGCGTCACACAACAACTGTATGTGCTTATAATAAAAACTTTAAAAAGCTTACTTTGCGTAGCCAATTACTCTACTCTCACGAATCATATGAACTTTTATCTGGCCGGGGTAATCAAGCTCGGATTCAATGCGCTTGACAATCTCGTGAGCAACTATCTTCATTTTGTCGTCACTTATTACATCAGGTTTTACCATGATGCGTATTTCTCTGCCGGCCTGGATGGCGTATGATTTTTCAACGCCTTCTGCTTCGTTTGCAATTTCCTCAAGCTTTGTCAGCCGCTTAATGTAGTCCTCAAGATTTCCGCGCCTTGCACCAGGTCTTGCTGCCGATATAGCGTCTGCTGCTTGAACAATAAGCGCTATTGTTGAGCGAGGCTCGACATCGCCATGATGTGCTTCTATTGCGTGGACAACTTCTTTGTTCTCGCGATATTTCTTTGCTACATCGACACCAAGCTGAACATGTGAGCCTTCGGTTTCTTGTGTAAGAGCCTTGCCTATGTCATGTAAGAGTCCCGCACGACGGGCAAGCAGTGAATCTACACCAAGCTCATCGGCGAGGATGCCTGAGAGCAGAGAAACTTCGATTGAATGAACAAGTACGTTCTGACCAAAGCTTGTCCTGTACTTTAAACGTCCGAGGAGTTTTACAAGCTCCGGATTTATGCCGTGAACTCCCGTGTCGAATGTAGCGCGTTCACCAGCTTGCTTGATTGATGCATCGACCTCACGGTGCGCCTTCTCAACCATTTCTTCGATGCGAGCCGGGTGAATGCGCCCGTCGGTAATAAGCTTTTCAATCGCTATGCGAGCGATATCACGGCGGATTGGGTCAAATCCTGAAATTGTTATTACCTCCGGCGTATCATCAATGATGAGATCGACACCTGTCAGCGTTTCGATTGTGCGGACATTTCGTCCCTCACGTCCGATTATGCGGCCTTTCATCTCTTCGTTCGGGAGGTTGACGACTGAGACAGTCATCTCTGAAACATGGTCAGCAGCACAACGCTGGATGGCAAGTGAAAGTATGTTTTTAGCTCTTATATCTGCCTCTTCCTTGAACTGCTGTTCGTAAGCGGAGATCTTCATCGCCGTTTCATGCTGTAACTCTTCGTCAAGAGTACGCATCAGCTCTTCTTTTGCCTGTTCGCAGGTCAACCCAGCCAATCTTTCAAGAACGGACCGCTGCTCGGCTATTAAACGCTTTATTTCCTCGCTCTGAGTTTCTACTTTACTGAGCTTTTTAGCTAAAAGTTCTTCCTTGCGCTCAAGGGATTCTGATTTGCGATCAAGGGTTTCTTCTTTTTTAGCTAATCGATTTTCAGTATTTGTAATTTCGCGGCGTCTTTCTTTTATCTCGCGATCAGCTTCGTTTTTTGCTCGAAGTATTTCTTCCTTTGCCTCAAGTAGAAGTTCTTTCTTCTTTGTTTCGGACGTCTTCAATGCTTCGGCTACTATCCGCTTAGCTTCTTGTTCAGCCGAACCAATCTTGGCCTCGGCGACACGCTTGCGGAAAAGTATGCCGAGAAGCACTCCAACAAGCAAGCACATGACAGCCGCGAGTATTGCCCATAAAATATCGGGCACTTTAGCACCTCCTTTTTTCGTGATTTTCTTTCATATAACACTAATTTTATCAAATGTTAAAGAAGTAAGCGGCGCGCAGGGGGAGAGCAAACCGCCAGCTAATTTATATTATTTTATATCCTAAAAGGTTTTACTGTCAAGAGAAATTATAGTCAAATGCCGCTGTAGCGGCACTCCAAGTTGTAAATTTTATTTGAAATATTACGCTTGTGGCTGACATACATTATAATACTAATGTATAATTACACGTAGACTTTTTAAAATATTTCATCTGGGAGGATGTGCTTTTATGAACGGATATAAGCGTATAACCCCCACCGAGCTTGACGGAAACGTCTTTCGCATGATTGGGGAAGACTGGATGCTTGTCACGGCGACTGATGCAAAGGGCGGCGTCAATACGATGACAGCAAGCTGGGGCGGAATGGGCATCCTCTGGGGAGAGCCTGTGTGCTTTGTATTTGTACGTCCACAGCGCTATACTCACGAGTTCACCGAGTCCGGCGATAAAGTTACGCTTTCATTTTTCGGCGGCGGCAACCGCAATGTCTTAAATTATTGCGGCAGTGTAAGCGGACGCACCACTGATAAGATAAAAAATGCCGGCCTTACAAAGGTCGTCACCGATGAGGGCGCCGTTGGCTTTTCCGAAGCGAAAATTATTATCTCCTGTAGCAAGCTTTACTCAGATAAACTGAAAAAAGAATGCTTCCATGAAGCGGCACTTCTTAACAATTATAGAAACAACGATTTCCACACTGTATATGTCTATAAAGTCGAGGGCGTATATACAAAAAACGAACTCTGATTTTTAAGCATAATAATATAAAAGGCAAATATCATAAAGAGAAGTAGCTGAATAAAATCAGCCGCTTCTCTTTGTTTTTTACCTATTAAGCGAAAAATTTTACCGCATACGGCTCATGCGCTTGACAACGCTTTCGTATTCTTCCTCATAGGTGACAGTGCGTTTCGCGACGCCGCTTTTGATTGCAGCACATGCGACAGAGGCGGCAACGGCGGGAGCTACGCGGCGGTCAAAAGCCGCAGGGATGATGTAGTCAGCCGAAAGCTCCTCGTCGGATATTAAGCTGGCAAGCGCATTTGCGGCGGCAATCTTCATTTCGTCGTTGATTTCCCTTGCTCTTACGTCAAATGCGCCGCGGAAAACGCCGGGGAAGGCAAGAACGTTGTTTATCTGGTTCGGGTAATCGCTTCTGCCGGTTGCAATGACAGCGGCGCCGCCAAGTTTGGCGTCCTCAGGGAATATTTCAGGTGTCGGGTTCGCGCATGCAAAGACAATAGGATCAGGCGTCATGGAGCGCACCATTTCCACAGTTACTGTGCCCGGTGCTGAGACACCGATAAAAGCATCAGCGCCGCGCATGACGTCAGCAAGCGTGCCCATCTCGCAATTTGGGTTTGTAATCTCCGCCAATTCTGTTTTAATCCAGTTCATATGCTCTGTGCGCCCTTTGTAAATAGCGCCTTGTCTGTCGCAGAGAATAATGTTGCGCACGCCAGCCGACAGAAGAAGACGCGCGATTGAAATTGCAGCAGCGCCGGCGCCGGAAATGACGAGTTTTATATCTTCAAGCCGCTTTCCGACAACACGAAGGGCATTTTTCAGACCCGCTAAAGAGACAATAGCGGTGCCGTGCTGGTCGTCGTGGAAAATTGGAATATCGCAGCAAGCCTTGAGCTTTTCTTCAATTTCGAAACAGCGTGGAGCTGATATGTCCTCAAGGTTTATGCCGCCTACGCTGCCGGAAATAAGGCGGATAGTTTCAACGATTGTGTTGACATCGTGGCTTTTAATGCAAAGGGGGAAGGCGTCAACATCGGCAAATGACTTGAAAAGCACGCATTTGCCCTCCATCACAGGCATGCCGGCTTCAGGGCCGATGTCGCCAAGGCCGAGGACGGCTGTGCCGTCGGTGACGACAAGGCAAAGATTGTGACGGCGCGTCAGCTCAAATGATTTTTCAATATCCTTTTGTATCTCAACACACGGGGTTGCAACACCCGGCGTATATGCGAGTGACAGTTCCTCTCGGTTTGTAACTGGAACGGATGCGACAACTTCTATTTTACCGCGCCATTCATAGTGCTTTTTCAGCGATTCTTCCGCGTAATTCATCCTCCGTTTTTCTCCCGGTTGATTTTATATTTATTGCGTCCGATTTCATAAAGATTGGCGCCGCGGCTGTCGATTGCGACAATAGCAGGAAAATCCACAACAGTGAGCAGCCGGACGGCTTCCGCGCCAAGATCATCGTAGCAAAGGACTTCCGATTGAACAATGCTTCGCGCTATCAGCGCGGCAGCGCCGCCCGTAGCGGCAAAGTAAACAGCGCCGTGCCTCATCATAGCGTCAATAACATCAGCGCTTCGGGTGCCCTTGCCTATCATGCCTAAAAGCCCGCGTTCAAGAAGCTGCGGCGTGTACTTGTCCATCCGGTAGCTTGTCGTAGGGCCAAAGGAGCCAGAGGCGCGTCCCGGCGGGGTGGGTGCGGGGCCGGCATAATATATTATCTGCCCCTCAAGATTAATTGGAAGCGGCTCGCCCTTCTCTAAAAGCTCAACGAATCTTTTGTGAGCGGCGTCGCGCGCAGTCAGTATCTTACCTGAGATTAAAACGTTATCGCCAGCCCTCAGCGATGAGGTGACATCGCGCGACAGCGGCGTCGTTATTTTTATTATGTCAGCATTTATGTATGCCACGTTTACATCCTCCCCGTGTCATATCACAGCTTCGCCGTGGCGCGCGGCGTGGCAGCAAACGTTGACAGCTACTGGCATACCGGCGATGTGAGTGGGATACGATTCAATATTTACGGCAAGGCAGGTTACCCTGCCGCCAAGCCCGCCGGGGCCGACGCCGGAGTCGTTAATGCGGCGAAGAGCTTCCGCTTCAAGCTGTGCGTATCTTGGGTCACTGTTATGAGAGCCGACGGGGCGAATAGTAGCAAGCTTTGCTATCTGTGCGGCTTTATCCATAGTGCCGCCGATGCAAACACCGACAATAGTCGGCGGGCATGGGTTAGGCCCTGCTTCAACGACTGTGTTGACGATGAAATCAAGCACGCCATCTACTCCATCAGCTGGCGTCATCATTTTAATGCGGCTCATGTTTTCGCTGCCGAAGCCTTTGCAGGTTACGGTCAGCTTTATCTTGTCACCCGGCACAATGTCGGTATAGATAACAGCCGGTGTATTGTCGCCGGTGTTTTTCCGGTCAAAAAGAGGGTCGGCGACGATTGATTTGCGAAGACAACCTTCGCTATACGCCTCGCGTACGCCTTGGTTTATTGCGTCAACAAAATTTCCACCCGTGATGTGAACATCTTGCCCAACCTCAGCAAAAACAACGGCCATGCCGGTGTCCTGACACATGGCGACACGTTCGTTTTTTGCGATAATATCGTTTTCGATTATTTGACTTAAGATGGCTTTGCCAACGGGTGATACCTCGCGGTCGAGCGCACACTTAAGAGAGGAGAGAACATTGTCACCTATTTCATAATTTATATTTATAAAAAGAGTTTTTATGGTGTCCTTTATCTGACTTGCAGTAATTTCTCTCACTTTAATGACACCTTTCGTAATATCTTATGATTTTATTGAATGTTAATAGCGATAAGCAATAGCAACCGCCGGCAGCTATCAGAGCGCCAAGCTCAAAGGCGGCGTCTTTGTATTCGACCGCTATATCATTACTTGCAGCGCCAAATATACATATGTTCATTTATTTTTGCTCCGTTAAGTTCCTTTTTTATTATAATGATGTCTTTATTATTATTTCGTCAGCACGCTGAAAATAGTTTCCGCTATGATTTTGTGACCTTTTTCGTTCGGATGCGGATCATACCCGGCAAAAGCGTCATTTTCCGCATACTCGGCGTTAATGACATCATAAACGTCGGCAAAGGCAGAGTAAACATCTGCCACCATATAACCGAGCGGTGCAGCATTTTCCTTTATAATGTTATTGATTCTGCCGACAAGCTCATCTGCCTTTTCCCTGACTGAAATTGTCGTATCACCGAAATTGAGCACATCATCAATCGATTTATATGGATTGTATATTGTTTGCATTATGATTTTTGCGTCAGGAGAAAACTTCCGAATCGATGTGATAATTTTCGGTAAGCCAACGCTGAAGTTGGCGATACCGTTGTCTGTTTTTAAAGTAAAGCTTGTAAGCAGCGAAGAGAGCGAAACGTCGCGAAGTGAGTCGTCCGTTACGGTGCTTAAGGCGGAGTACTGCGCTATCATATCGATTGTTGGCAAAAGAACATTATTCGCGCCAATACTTATTGTGACAATGTCGGCGCCATAAAGCATAGGAGCGTTGTCAGAAGAAATATAGTCAAAAAGCTCGCTGCTCGTCTGACCGTTTACACCGTAATTATATTCGACATAGTTATAAGAGGGCATATTATCTGCCAGCATTTCCCTCAGCCGGGCTGAATAACGCTCGACGTCAGCATTTTCTAAGTCATAACCACGGCAGATTGAGTCGCCGAGCGCGACATAAACAATCGTATCTTTATCAGGTTCGTTTGGGGTTGGCTCACCTGTCTCGGCATCTTGTGTTTTTGTGCTTTCGACCGGTTCATTTACTTTATCGGTGACAATGCTATCGTCCCCGGAGGAGTTTTCGCTGTCTTTTGCCGCACTATCAGTTGCTGCTTGTGTCGTATCGGAGGTGTCGCTACCTTTTTCGTCTGTGCCGCATGCGGCAAGTAACATTATTATAATTATAAGTGCGGAAAACACCGCGCACAATATTAATATTTTATAATATTTTTTCACAGTGTAGCTTATTTCTTCTTTCATCTTAACTTCTTTCTATTCAAAAAAGTGCGCTTGCTTTTATTTCGTTTTCACAAAAAATCATTGTACGAAAACAGCCGCCCTATGCACTTAATTTTAGAATTATCCTTTCATTATGCTCTTATTGTAGGCTATATAAGGCATAAATTCAAGCACAGCGAGGGAAGAGGGCGATATATTAGTTTTTTATAGTTCTTTTTGTTTTTCTTTGTTATGTGAGTTGAAAAAGCAAAAAATGCGCTGTTATATTCAACACAATTATAAGAACATATAATATTTAGGCAGCGATTATTGAAATATAGTAATGGTGATATATTGACAATTATATAATAGTAATGTAGCATTATCTTAAGGGGAAATGGAGGATACTTAAAGGTGAATTGCAGTTTCTTTATACATGAAGGGGATGTGTAAAAAGAAAAAAGTGAAGCCAAAGTGGCAAAAAACGCTCTACATTGTAACAGCAGCATTGGCGGCGGTTTTATCAATGAGCTTTTTTTCCGCACATGCAGCTGATTTGGACTCAGATCTCATTGGGTATTATAAGTTCAATGGCACATTGAAAAACGAGCTGGGCGGTGAAGCTGAATTTATCGGTGCGCAGCTGTCAAGCAGTTTTGATGATGAGCCTACATTTGAAACCGGATATAAAGACGCCTCACTTTGCGTTATGAGTGAGATAGGCGACGGGCTTAAGCTTGACTGTGTACCGAAAGATAACACATACACCATATCGTTCTGGGCAAAAGCTGAAACAGAGGGCTTTGCAGCGCCTCTTATTTGGATTGGCAGCGAAACGCACAGAGACGCGTCTTATTCAAGATGGATTGGCATATGGGCAGACTTTAATACAAATGGATGGGGTCGCACACCGTCAATTGGAAGCAATGATGAGCAAAACTCAAAGGTTGGCGCGATACCGGAGAAGGGGTTGTCCAACAGTGAGTCATTTGGCTGGACTTACATAACGATGACAGTTAATGATGGGTATGGAGCGCTTTATTATAATGGGACTGAGGTGGCTAACACAACAGACAATTTTGAGCGTTCGCTTGTACCAAGCTATGCGAGCGGTACGAATACACACCTTCCGTCTATGTTCGGAGGGGATGGTTATGATGATTCAGCTATTTATGTTGCCGTAAACGCATGGGATGCGCCGCCAACTATTTACTTCGATGAGCTTCGCGTTTATGACGGAGCCTTGACGGCGGATGAAATCGCCGCTCTTTATGCCACATATGAAGGACATACGCCGTCCGAGGAAGACCCAAATTACGTTGAAACGACAGACACAGAGCCTGCCGACAGCGAATCCGGCGCGGGCGGTGACGCAGGGGACAACAGCGAAGCAAACACACAGGATCCGAGCGGAGGTAGCGGCTCGTCCGGTGATGACGATAATAAAACAGGAAGCAAACTTAATGTAACTGATATAATTATTTATGTGCTGATAGCAGTTAACGTTATTATCATAATTATTATCTGTGTCATATTTATCAAAATTCAACTGAGACGTAAAAACTCCAAATAAATGATTGACAAAACATACGATGCGAATACGCATATTAAAATAAAATTGTTAATGAATTTTCGTAAACTGCGAAAGGAAGCATCTCTTATAATGAAAAATATTACATATAGAATAGTAACATTCCTTTTATGTGTTATAATTCTTGCCGGTGTTTTTCCGCTTGTCGCGACAGCAGCTGATAATGAACCGGCGCCGATAACGGAAGACACAGTTTTTCATGCCCGCCCTGTGAGGGATAACGCATATGTAGTCTCAGCGGAAAAATATAACGCTTATGAAAGCGAGCATTTTCAGATACTCTGGGGCAACAAAAACAATTCGGTTATAACGCAGAAGTGGCTTGAGGGAAATGCGGAGATACTTGAGTCGTGCTGGAGACTCTTTATCGAAGAGATGGGAATGTCACCGCCCTCGCTTTGCACAAGAAAAAGCGGTGATCAACAAACGCACTATAAAGTTAACCTCATTGTGATGGGAACAGGAATTGCGGGGTATGAGTCCGGCTGGGCATTCGGAGGTATTGACAGCGAGGGCTATGCTTATATGATGTGCGACGTCAATGCCCTGACGCCTTCGCCGCAGACATGGGTAACACCTCACGAGTTCGGACATTGTGTTCATTTTGCGCAGAACTATAATTGCTGGGGAAGCAGCCCATATCTTGGCCCGTGGTACGAAGCTATCGCAAACTGGTTCCGTGAGCAGTACCTTTATAGCGATTATTACACATCAAACCAGTTTTACAGAACAGACCTGTCGCCGCTTTATCTGCGCAGTATAAGTCTAACAGCGGCAAACGGACGCGCTTATTATGAGGCATGGCCGATTTTTCAATATCTTATGGAAAACCCCGACAATCTTGAAGGGTACGGCAAAGGCTTTGTTGTAAAGCTTCTGCAAACCGGTGGCGCGAGCGGATATATTTATAAGATGATAGAGGATCTTGCCGAAGCCGAGCTTTCAGAAACGCTTGGATATTTCGCTGCACATATGGCGACGCTTGATTTCAAGAATCATAAAAACTATCTTGCGAAGATGAAGTCGCTTGTTGCGTCCGGTGAGTTCTTTTGGCAGCAGTTTTATACAATGCTTGAGCCTGTGACAGGCAGAGAAAATGTCTACACCGTCCCCACAGAAAGGGCACCGCAGCAAGCTGGATATGTAATTACTCCCCTCACAATAACGGGCGATGAAATTGCTGTGACGCTTAACGGTCTCATTAAAGAAGACGGGGCTGCTTGGCGCGCTTGTATTGTAACCGTTACAGATGACGGCACATATTATTCAAAGCTTTTCGGCGATGGTGAAACAATGACAGTTTCTACCGAAGGCGTCAAAGAAGCATATCTGACGGTTGCTGCCACGCCCGATTTAGGGAAATATGTAAAATATACTATCCCGACATGGAATAATGCCTCATCGGAGGAATCGATTCCTTTTAGTAAAAAGCCTCGCTATCCTTATGAAGTGACGATAACAGGTGCTGAGCCCTCACCGCGTACGATAACGAGAAGCAATAGAGGGGATCCTCATCCGAACGGCGGCGGATTTGTCGCTTCAACCGCAAAGGTCGATGAAAAAGCGTATGTTGGGCCGAATGCAATGGTTTTGGGAAATGCAATGGTACGGGGAAACGTACGTATCGAGGGTAATGCCGTCGTCATGGGCAATGCTGTCGTAAAGGGAAATGCGACTATTTCCGGCTACGCCATCGTTACAGGGAATGCAAGGGTAGCTGACAACGCGTATATCGGGGATTATGCCATCGTATCAGGCAATGCAAAAATTTCAGATAATGCAAAGGTTATCGAAAGCGCCTATGTCTATGGCAACTACGGCATATCAGAAAATGCGACTGCAAAGGGGCTTGCCCTTTGCCTCGGCTCTGGTTCTCTTTCGGGTCAGGCTGTTGCAGACGGAGACTTTTATGACGACAGCGGCGCTAAAATCAATAAAGGCACTGTATGCGGCTATTTATCAGCGACGAATAATGCGTATATAAGAAAACGCAAGCAAGAAAAAGGGCTTTACCTTGGGTACACATTCGATGTTGATGGCGGTTTAATTGCCAACGAAATTTATAGTTCAACTTGTGCTCGTGTTTTTGGTGCTAAATGGATTAGCGACGGCATGAATGGTGTTTACTCTTTTGACGGGTCGTTTCAGTACATATCACTTGACGCATCAGTCCTTTATACGGACAATTTGCAGATTAAGATGAGTGTTCTCTGGGATGGCGGTGACGTCGGCGGCAACGTATTTTACTTCGGTGGAAATGGCGCTTATATGTACTTTACCCCATCAGGAGAGGGCGGTGTCGCGGAGCTTGTGCTCTCTGACGGTGAGAAGATGCAGCGCATAGCGTCAGATAAGGCTCTTGTTGAGGGAGAATGGATTGAGGTTATTATCACTTTATGTGATGGTGTCGGAGCGTTGACAATAGGAGATAAAAGAGTAGCGTGCAGTGAGCTTAGTGTGTCGTTAGCTGATATAAAATCAAAAATTGACGCAACCGACGCATATTATCTTGGGCGCGGTGAAGCGGATGATTCGTATTTCGCAGGTTCGCTTGACTATATTAAATTTTATTTTGATAACGCAGCCACCGTTGATCTTACACCATTAGCGGCCGTTGATACAGGCGAAGGGGTAGACACGGATACGGCTGATACATCAGATGAAAACAGCGAAAATAAAGATAACAGCACACTGATAATAGTCCTGCTCGCTATGTCGATAGTAGTTCTTGCGCTTGTGGCAATTGCTCTTTACATGTTCGTCCTAAAGGAGAAAAGAAAGGACAACTCCGAAAACAGCAGCGAAGATAAACAGTGAAAGAATCATAGCCTTTATACTATAATAATAAATAAAAGCCGGGCGGCAAACAGATAAAATGTCTGTTTGCCGCCCGAGTGTTTTTAATTAAAGAGCACGGATTAAAGAGAAGAGATAATGCCAAAGGCGTGAGTTACAAGTAAGTTTAGCCTATTCTTTTGGTTAAAAAGATGTGTTATGTTAATTAATCATAGCAGTTAAGATAATCAAATTGAAAGATGCTGAATGAAACAAAACGCCGGAGCAAACAAAAGCTCCGGCGTTTTGTTATTTTTAAGCTTTGTGCTGTCTAACTAAAATTCAGTTATCTCTCAGTTATAATTATTACTTTCTCTTTATAACGGCAACGCCGAATACCGAAACGACAGTCATGACAATAGCGGCAGCGCCTGTAACGACAGATCTGCATCCGCCCTTCTTCTTCTCTTCTTCTGGCTTTGTATCTTCACCAGATGTAGAAGCCTCGGATGTTTCAGGAGCCTCAGTTGCTTCCTTGCTGTCTTCTTCTGTGTCAGCAGGCTCCTCAGTGTCACTGCTGCCATACAGGTCTACTTCTTCCATTTCATCATATGTCGGAGGAGTGCCGTATGCAGCGTAAATTTCAGCTATTTCATCAGCGGAGAGGGCTCTGTTGTAAATTATGCACTCATCAACAAAACCATTCAGTGCCGGATCCCAATAGTTACAGCTTGTGTAAATGTAGCATCCGGCTTCTTCG
Organism: Clostridiales bacterium; assembly: GCA_012522015.1. Taxonomy (GTDB): domain Bacteria; phylum Bacillota; class Clostridia; order Oscillospirales; family CAG-272; genus DTU064. The sequence continues at coordinate 12,808 of JAAYLD010000029.1, read as the reverse complement.
TAGTTTTCAACATAAGGGTTCGGTGTCTCGGTGTTTGTGCCTATATATTCGCCGTTGAGATAAAACTCGGTTGTTGTCGTCTCGCCATCTTCGTTAGGCACGCATGTTATGGTTACGAATGTCCAAGGAAGCGGAACTTCTGCGGAAGGATCATAATAGGAATGATCCGGGCGAATTTCAGGGCGTGTGCCTTGTGCGTTGTTGCTTCCGACTGACGGACCGTAGCTGCTCCAGGCAGCGCCGTCTTCCCAAGGATTAACTGTTACGCCCCAGCAGCCGATCCAGCTTTCTCCGGATGACTGATCCTGCTGACCGTACCAGAGTATGGGGGAAACGTTTCCATTTGATAAACCCATAAACCAAATGGCCATTGTGAATCCTTCATTGCCGGGGTTAAGGAAACGTATACCATCGTCCTCAACGAACCAGCAATAGCCATCGACGCCTGTATACCAGAGGTATTCGTCAGATTCCCAAAGGGGTTCGCCGAACTTATTGCCGATCCAAGCGGCTTCTTCGCCGCCCTCGACTTCGTTTTTGAGGTTGCCATCAAGCTTAAACCAGCCGATAAGGCCGTCCTGCGGAATTTCAACAGCACTGACGGTAGTCGCAAATGTTGCAATCATAATGACTGTAAACATTAAAACAAGTGCGCGTTTCATGAAAATCCTCCCTAATTTTTTGCGGTGAATAACACCGCTTTAACATTTTGGGTGTACCCACTTTACATCATTATATATAATCATTTCCCGGTTGTCAATAATGATAAAACATTATGCTTTAACATTTTTTATAAGTAATATAAAATATTGCGTGATCACTTACGAAGCGCTCAATAAGCAACATTAAGACACTATATGATGATTAAAGAGACGTTTGTTCTGTTCATCAAAATGGCTGCCAGGTTTTATACGACTTATGTGCCTTTATATTTCATAACATATCTGTAATTTCATTTTATATGGAAATATCATATGATAACGTGATATAATAACATAAAAGTTCGAAGAGCTTTACCTGAAACGGTTTCATTTATGGGGCAAAACGATGTCAAATAAAGATAAAAGCAAAAAAAAGGTTCTCGCCAGCCGCATGGGAAAGGTCGGAGGGCAGGCTGTTCTTGAGGGCGTAATGATGAAGTGCGGTGATAACATTGCGTTGTCCGTCCGCCGTGAGGATGGGGGCATCTCTCACCGCAAAATGCAGTTCCGCTCAATACGCAAGCGTGTAAAACTTCTCAACTTGCCAATCATACGTGGTTTTGTTAACTACATTGAAACGATAAAGCTATCGTTTTCAACTTTGTCGGACTCTGCTAATATGCTTGGACTTGATACGGAACTTGGAGAAACGAAGTTTGAGCGCTGGCTGCGTGAAAAATTTGGCCGCGGTGTTCTTGATTTTGCGATGACGCTTGGAACAGTGCTTGGCGTTGCGCTTGGCGTTGGACTTTTTGCCTTTTTGCCGACTTATCTTGCAAATGTTATAAAAAAAGCATCGCCTAGCTTTGAATCAGGCTGGTTTGTCAGCTTGTTTTCTGGACTTCTTCGCATTGCCATTTTTATTTTATATATATGGCTCGTATCTTTTATGCGCGAAATAAGGCGTACATTCGAATATCATGGCGCGGAGCATAAGTCGATAGCCTGCTACGAGGCAGGGCTTGAGCTTACGCCCGAAAACGCAAAAGAATGCACGCGGTTCCATCCGCGCTGCGGCACAAGCTTTATATTTGTCATACTTATAATCAGCATACTTATCTTTTCGGTTGTGCCATCCGTCTGGCCGTGGTACGTACAATCGGCGGTAAAAATACTTATGCTGCCTTTTGTTATGGGCATAAGCTTTGAGTTTTTGATGTATGCAGGAAAGCATGATAATTTTGTTACGAAAATTCTATCAGCGCCGGGGCTTTGGATGCAGCGCATAACAACACGCGAGCCTGACCTTGATCAGCTTGCTGTTGCGATTACATCGCTGAAATTAGCGATGCCGGAGGAATTCCCCGATTTTGACCCGCTCACATATGATAAGAGCGAGGCGGCAGCGTCGCAAAAGGCAGAAGAAACAGATGCTGAATCAAAGTCGGAGGATGAAAACAGCACAGATACGACGGCATCGGCATCAACATCGATGTCGACGGAGGAGTTTCCAAATTGACGCTTCGTGAAGCTGAGGCAGCTCTTGAAAAAGCCGGCATAAAAACCGGAGCATTTGATGTTTTGACTTTAGCGGAAGAAGCGTCCGCACGCTCGCGGGCATCGCTTCTTTCATCGCGATTTGATGATATATCGAACGAGGCATGGTTTTGTCGGTTTTACGCGATGTTACAGCGGCGGCTCCGCAGAGAGCCTCTTCAGTATATAATAGGAAAGTGGGAGTTTTACGGCCGGTGCTTTACTGTAACTCCTGATACGCTGATACCTCGCCCCGAAACGGAAATGCTTGTCGATTTTGCTGTAAAAAACCTTAGTCCGGACGCTGTTGTTGCCGACTTATGCTGTGGCATGGGAGCTGTTGGCATAAGCGTAGCGCTTGAGATGGGTTGCCGCGTCATATGTGCCGATATTTCGCAAAAAGCGCTTGATGTTGCGAAGCAAAATGCAGAAAAACTCGGCGCTGCCGATAAAACAAGCTTTGTTTTGGTTGACGTTTTGGCATGTGATAAGCCTGACGGAGAATTTGATATGATTCTCTGCAACCCCCCGTATGTTCGCTCGGGCGATATAGACACACTTGAACCTGAGCTGTCTTATGAGCCGCGACTGGCGCTTGATGGCGGGGAGGACGGGCTTCTCTTTTACCGAGCAATTACAAAAAAATATGCAGATAAGCTCAAGCCGGGCGGGTGTTTTGTCTATGAAATCGGTTATGACCAAGCGGAGGATGTTAAAACAATAGCAAAAGAGAATGGTTTTGAATGTGAAGTATATAAAGATTCGTCCGGTATTGAGCGTATGGCTGTTTTGAAAAGAGCCATAAAAAAATAACAGTAAAAAAAACCTCCTATGGCAGATAAGAACTACCATAGGAGGTTTTTATATTACCATAGATATATAGAGATTTCAGCTCACGTCCCCGTTTTCATTTTTGTGTGAATCTGATTCAGCTTGATTTATGGTGTCACCGGATGTGCCGCTCTCTTCACCCTCACTTGAATTTATATTTGCTTTATTAAGTGGACTTACTGTATTTGACGCTGGCGGCGCTGTCACCGGAAGCTCAAACCAGAATGTGCTGCCCGCTCTCTCCTCACTTGACACACCGAATGTCGTATTGTGAAGAAGAAGTATCTCTTTTACAATCGAAAGCCCAAGGCCTGAGCCGCCAAACCCTCGCTTGTGCGTCTTATTTGTCTTTTCTATCTTATAATACCTGTCCCAAATCAGTGGAAGGTCTTTCTCCGCTATACCTTCGCCGGAATCTTGCACTTCAACTCTGACACGCGAGCCGCGGAGATATAAGCGAACGATGACGGTTTTGTCTTCGCCCGTATAATTAATTGCATTGCCCACAAGATTGTAAAGCACCTGCAGAATCCGCGTCTTGTCCGCCCTGACGTAAATTTGCCCGCTTCCCTCATACATTATCTTATATCCCTCGCGCTCATTGAGCTTGTCAAAGCGGACTATTGTCTCTCTCACTGCATCCGTGATGCTGAAAACACTTAAATTAAGCTGCTGTTTGCCCGTCTGGAATTGCGATATCTCAAGCAGATCATTGACAAGCGTTGAAAGCCGCTTTGTTTCTTCAATGATAACCTGCAGGTTTTCTTTTGTGTTCTCGCCCGGAATATCGCGCATGACCTCCGTGTAACCTTCGATCATTGTCAGGGGCGTTCGCAAATCGTGCGATATATTCGCTATCAGCTCTTTCTGCATCCTATCGACTTTTGTCAGCTCGTATGCGACCTGGGTAAGCGTTTCATTAAGCTCGTTTATCTCACGATAGCTGCCGCACACGCCGCTGCCGTCATAGGTGCCGCCGACAAGCTTTTTCGCTTCTGCGTTGACATCTGCTATCGGCTTTGACACTCGCCATGATATTGTAAAAGCAAGGACAACGGCGACAATTATCAGTATTGCCGATATAAAGCCAAGCTGAATTGTCAGCGTTTTAACAGTTGCGGAGACTGGCGTCATCGCACGGTTGAGAAAAATAGCTCCTTTTGTCCCGTCTGAAAACGTGACAGCCTTGACGTATATGGCGCTTTTAGGCATTGAGGAGTCCGAAAGTCCCGTGCCATTGTAGTCAAACACATCGGAGGAAGCTTTAAGCTGTATGCGCTCAAAGTAAGTGTTGCCCTTCGAATTTAGCGCCTTTGTATAAAGGTCTGCAAGCATATTTGTTTCGCTGTGTATCAAACATGTATCTGTCACATGAGAAGATGCTATCGTATGTGCATAATCACCTGTTATCGAATAAACACTCACACAAGTCTCATTTTCCTTTGCTATATACGAAACAATGGAGTTGAGGTTATTCGACTCGAGATTTTTTTCAATTGTCCGTGTGTTGTGTTTCATTGCCTGAAGGACAATGGCGCTGTATATATCGTCAAGCAGGAGTATCTGAAAAGTCCAAAGAAGAGCAACAGTTACCGCGACATATATAAAGAGGTATTTAAGTATCTTCCACTTAACGCCGGGGGCACGTTTACACCGGCGCCGTGGCCCGCCTTTTTTATTTTTTAAAGTCACAGTATATTTTTTCGCCTCCCCCGATTATCATGTTGCTGCAGTTTTCGTCGGGTGACGTAACATTAACATATTGATTCAATTTTTCGTTTTGCTGTGGAGTGCCCACAGAGTACCATTCTTTTCTGAATTTTTCATTAACTACGCACTCTTATACATTCTCGTCGAATCTATATCCAACCCCGCGAAGCGTTGTTATGTGCTTTGCATACAGACCAAGGCTACGGCGAAGCAGCTTTATATGCGTATCAAGCGTCCTGTCGTCGCCGTAAAAGTCATAGCCCCATACCTCGCTTAAGAGCCTATTGCGGGAAAGAGCGATGTTTCTGTTTTTAAGCATATAAAAGAATAAGTCATATTCTTTCGGCGACATATCGACGCGCTTCCCGTCAATATATACGAGTCTTGCTGTAATATCAGCTTTGATTCCACCAAGCTCTATTATTTCATGTTTAGGCTCGCTTTGTGCTCCCGAAGAAGATGCGCCTTTTGTGCGTTTCATTATTGCCTCTACGCGGAGCATCAGTTCCTTTGGTGAAAACGGTTTTACAACATAGTCATCAATGCCAAGCTCAAAACCGTTGATTTTGTCGTATTCCTCGCCCCGTGCGCTGAGCATTATGATAGGTATATCCGAAAACTTACGTATCTCGCGGCAAGTGGAGAAGCCGTCAAGCTCCGGCATCATTATATCGATTATGACGATGTCGTATTTATTTTCACGGCATTTTTTTATTGCCTTCATACCGTCGCCGGCTTCATCAATTTCGTGACCCTCAAAAGCTGCATATTTGCCGATTAGAGTGCGTATTTTTTCCTCATCATCAACAACAAGGATCTTATACATGCCGCGTTATGCCCTCCGTTTTATATTTATTTTACTATAAATATATTATAAATAATTCATCCTTTTATTTCAACTCTCCCGTCATCTTCTACCTTTTTTATATTTAATATCGTTTTTCTTGCCTTGCTTTTTTTATATTCTTTCTACAATTAATAAGCCTAAGGCCGTGGCAAGTTTGTTTACCACGGCCCCAAATGTTTATGTTATCTTACTGCTTTCTTCCTTTTGACTGCACACGTTGATGTGAGTTGGAATGAGCCTTTTTATTGTGTCTTTTTTTTACACTGCGGGAAGATTAATTATCAGCGTCACCGAACTCCACATCATCAGAAGGCAGTCTTTCGAAGCATTTTATCTTTATCTCTCTATACTTGCCATCACGTACGATTGTTGCATCAATGGTATCCCCTACCTTATGCTTGCGCAGTATAGCCTTCAGATCGGCTGTAGATGTGATTTCAGTGCCCTCTACAATCGCTATACGGTCGCCAGGCTTAAGCACATCATCGTTGTAGCCTTCGGTTACATCATAAACATACAGCCCAAGCGCATTGACACGGTACTGCATTGCCTTATAGTAGTTATCAATATTTATAACTGTTACGCCAATAGATACTCTGCCTTTGACGTATCCGTATTCAAGTATCTGATTTGCAACATTAACAACATCATTGATAGGAATTGCAAAGCCAAGGCCCTCAACACCTGTTTCAGAATACTTAGCATTTATAATGCCGACAAGCTCGCCTGCCAGATTAAACATTCCGCCGCCCGAGTTGCCGGGGTTGACAGCAGCGTTTGTCTGGAGCAGGTTCATCGTCTCATTTTCGACCGTTATCTCGCGGTCAAGAGCGCTGATTATTCCGTTTGTTACCGTTCCGCCAAGCTCACCGAGCGGGTTGCCGATAACGACTATCTCCTCACCGACGGCAAGGTAGTCGCTGTCGCCGATTACAGCGGGGTTAAGGCCTGTTTCATCAATTTTAAGGATTGTGATATCGGTATCGGTGTCAGTGCCGAAAATTTTTGCTTTATATTCCTTGCCGTTGTTCAAACGCACGGTGATTCTATCGGCCTTGCCGTAGTTGCCATCAGTTATGACGTGGTTGTTCGTGATAATGAAGCCGTCTTCTGAGATAATTACGCCGCTGCCGGCGCCCTGTGTGTAGAAAAAGCTTTGTTTTGTCGCATATTCAGTCGTTATCTCAACGACAGAGTCCTTGACCTCAGCAACGACACTTGCGATTGTTCCCTTATCTTTTGTGCCAAGCGAATCAGGCTTTAACACAATGCCCGTGGGAGTGTTAGGCAAGCTTTCCTTATCGTTGCCTTTATTATCAGCACTGTCTTTATCATTCGACGGATTTTCTGCTTTTGTGTTGTCATCCTCAACATTCTGAGTGTTGTCATATTGCTTTGATGCAAAGTAATAACCGCTATAAGCAGCCGCTGATATGAGAAGTAAAAAAGCTAAAACAGCCGATATGATGGCAAGAACACGATAGGTGCCGCGGCGGTTTTTGCCATTATTGTTAAACCCACCTGACGGTGGTAATGGGGTAAAGCCAGACATTTCACCATTCACACCACCATCGCCTGTGTTTCCGTCGAAACCAGAATTGTCATCAGGTGTGTAATTATAAATGTATTCAGCCATAACTATCTATCTACTCTCCTCTTTCTTACATCTATTGATATACAGTCTTTTTTTATTTAACCGAAGCCGCTTGTTTTCTTTTTACAGGCATATTATAATTTTACTATGTGATTGTTTTTTGACGGCGCGCGGAAAGTTAATTGAATTATCAGAATAAACCCGCTGTACTTTTGTGTATATTATTGGAACAAATATGTCATTCTTATTCTAACATATAGAGCACAGCGGCACAAAACATGTATTGTGTAGCACACTTTTGTGAAATATGATTACAGAATGAAAACGCGGAAAAATTATAGCACAATTTAACAGTGCGGGAAAAATAACATACGGAAGAGGACGAAAGACATGAAACTTAACTACAAAAAGACAATTTACATTGGCCTCGTCTTTTTTCTTATATGCGCTTTCTGGCAGGCTTACGACAGCATCATCCCGAAGATTCTCACCGATAAATTTGGCCTTTCCCAGACGCGGAGCGGCGCTGTAATGGCGCTTGACAACATACTTGCCCTTTTCATGCTGCCGCTTTTCGGCACCATCTCCGACAGAACGAACACCCGTCTCGGCCGGCGTACGCCCTACATAATTGCCGGAACGATTGCAGCGGCGGTAGTTTTTGTTTCCCTCGCATTTGTCGATAACATTCAACTGTCGCATCTGTCAGCGCTTCGGGGCAATGATGCCGCGTCGGTTTTATATAACCACGACTATAAAAAACCCGTTAAAACGCCGGGTGGCAGCACCTTCGACATCACCCATCTTTTCACCGAGGATGAGTTTGCCTCTGTAACAACTGACACATATGCTGCTGTCAAGAACGACGGCACCATGGTGCTTTATGAAAACCTTGATGAGGCTAAAAAACACAGTGATGTGAGTGATGGAAACGGCAGTGCCCAGTTGGTCAACGTTTATACGGAGTATGTCGTTCCACTGCGGCAATTGTATGCCAGTGAAATTACAAAGTCAAATCCTTGGATTTTCGTACTTTTTATTATGCTGCTTTTCATTGTCCTCGTCTCTATGTCTATATTCCGCTCCCCTGCCGTCGCCCTAATGCCTGATGCCACAATTAAACCGCTTCGCTCTAAGGCAAACGCAATTATAAATTTAATGGGCACCTTCGGCGCGATGCTGGTGCTTGTGCTTGGAATTGTATTCGGGACGGGCAAAAAAGAAAATGCTCTGATGAGCTATATTGCATTTTTTTCAGTCATTGCGGGAATCATGTTAATATCGCTCGCCGTCTTTCTTTTAAAAGTCAGGGAGCGCCGCTTCGTAAGTGAAATGCAAGCTGAGAGTAAAAAATATGGCATAGAAGATGACAACAGCGAAAGTGGGAGCAAAGGCGGTGCCACAGAGAAGCACCGCATGTCAGCGCCTGAGCTACGCTCGCTGCTTCTTATCCTTGCGTCAGTTGTCCTTTGGTTTTTCGGCTACAACGCTGTCATCAGTAAGTATTCCGTCTATGCCGGTGCTGTGCTTGGGCTTGATTACAACTTCACTCTAATTATTGCGCAGGGCGCAGCAGTTGTTTCGTATCTGCCTGTTGGCATCATAGCATCGAAAATCGGGCGTAAGAAGTCGATTCTTGCAGGGATAGTGTTTCTTGGTGTTTCATTTTTCACGGCTTCCTTTTTACGTGAAGGCAGCCCTGCAATATTAATGAACATTATATTTGCAGTAGCAGGTATCGGCTGGGCTACAATAAATGTAAACAGCTTTCCGATGGTCGTTGAGCTTTCGCGCTCCTCAGATGTTGGTAAGTACACGGGCTTTTACTATACGGCAAGCATGACGGCGCAAACGCTTACACCTATTATCAGTGGCGTTTTTCTTGATATAAAAATGACCTCTCTATTCCCATACGCTACAATATTTGTATCGCTTTCATTTATAACAATGTTGCTTGTGCGCCACGGCGATTCGCGCCCCCGGGACGTAAAACCATCGCTTGAAAGTTTTGCAGAGGCTGACTGAGGGCAAGCATGATAATGATATATCTTATCGTTGGCGAGGCTATGCTAAAGTTACATCCCTCTATCACGATTTTATTAATAATATCAGCGTCAATACCGTTATTTTTCATATATTCCGTTGGCGGGAGGAGCCGCCGCCCCGATTTTCCTGAGTTTTACGGTCTTTTATGCGCTCACAGGGGCCTATTTAAAAATGCTCCTCCCTATGACCGCCCGGAAAACTCACTTGGCGCTTTCCGAGCCGCGGTCAAGGCCGGATACGGTATTGAGCTTGATGTCCGCTTTTCGCGCGACAATAAACTTGTCGTTTTCCACGATGAAAAGCTAACTCGTTTATGCGGTGAGGATATTCGCGTATGTGATCTGACGGCGGACGAGCTTACATCACGCCGCATCCTCGGCGGGAGCGAACATATTCCGCTTCTCAAAGAAGCGCTTGATGTCATAGGCGGTGCTGTTCCGATAATAATTGAAATAAAATGCACAAAGAATGAAAAGTGTGCGTCGCTTTGCAGAGCTGTCGCCGAGATGCTTGATGGTTATGACGGTCCCTTTTGTGTAGAATCGTTTAATCCGAAAGTCGTCCGCTGGTTTCGGAAAAACCGCCCGCATGTGTTCATCGGTCAGCTTTCGGAAGCTTTTTTGCGCGACGGGAACCGCGGCGCCGATTACTTTGCTATGCATCATTTGCTTGTAAACCTTGCCGGGCGCCCTGATTTTGTCGCATACAACTGCCACCATGTGGATGCCGCCGCTTTCCGCATATGGAGGAATATTTACCGCTCGCCTGCCGCGGCATGGACAGTACGCACACAAGAGGAGCTTGACGCAATTAGGGATTATTATAACTGCTATATTTTTGAGGGGTTCATACCTGACGAGAACAAGAGGAATGAAAATAAAGACACTAATATGTAGCCAACTAAAAGCAACTATAATTTTAATCAGAGGTGATTCGTCAAAATGAAAAGGCGGCTTGTCTCCGACATTGAACGTGCTGTTTTAATGGGCGTGCTTGCCTTCATAACAGCTCTGGCGATCACTCTGAGCTTTCGCTCAATAATCCGCGGCATTGTCACCTCCGCTGACACAGCATCAGCGTCGCCCGAGGTTGATGTTCTTGACCGCGTGCCCTCCCCGACAACAGCGGAGGATGAAATTTTCGCCCTGCTTCCCAAGAGCGGGATGAAATATTCCGTTGATGCCGACTTCATATCATTTTGCGCTGAAAACCCGAACATAAACACAGACGGGCTGTTTCTTCAAATGGCGCTTTCACGTCTCGAGACGACCGGTTATGACGACTCCATGTGGGAAGATCTGACCGGATACACGTTTTCAGTGCTATATGATATATACACTGGCGCTGCCAAAGAACAGGACAATATACACATAGTCGGCGAGCTTTATTACCCACGCAAAACAACCTTTGCATTTGCCGGAGATGTCAACTTGTCGGACGGATGGTTTATCATGGACGCTTTTCGTGAGTTTAATTATGACATCACAGCCTGCTTTTCGCCAGATCTTCTTGACATAATGCGTAGCGCCGATATTTTCCTTATCAACAACGAGTATTCCATATCGGACCGAGGCGCGAGACTTCCGGGGAAAATGTATACATTTCGCGCATCCCCCGCGAATGTGTCAATTTTGGGCGAAATCGGCGTTGATATAGCATCTCTTGCAAATAACCACGTATACGATTACGGGCCTGATGCTTTTGCTGACACACTTGCGGCGTTTCGTGATGCCGGAATACCATACATTGGCGCCGGTGCGGATATTGAGGAAGCCAAAAAACCTCAATATTACATAGCCGGTGGTATGAAATATGCCATTGTCGCCGCTTCTTGCGCCGAGAAAAACATATTTACGCCAGCCGCCACATCATCATCCGGCGGGATAATGTACACATACGACCCCACCGACTTCCTTGATGTTATCCGTGAGGCTGTCGCTGTCAGCGATTATGTTATCGCTTATGTCCACTGGGGCGACGAAAACACAAGCCGTGTGAACGATATGCAGCGTCAGCTTGCCCGCGCATATATCGACGCGGGAGCCGATATCGTAATCGGTGCTCATCCGCATTGCCTTCAGCCGTTTGAATATTATAACGATAATCTTATCGTTTATAGTCTCGGCAATTATTGGTTCAACACAGAGGAAACCGATACCGTCCTCCTTACAGTCTCAAAATCGGTCAGCATAAAAGAAACAGTAAAAGTTCACGCCGCCGTACAGCGTGACGGCGGCGTGTATACAAGCGATGAGGCATCGCTTCGCATTATAAGTTATATTAACAGTATGTCGCCGGGCGTATCAATTTCCCGCGACGGGATTGTTACAAAGGAAAAGTAAAATAATAAATGAATACAAACGATAGGGCATTCACTATGCGGGAGCACAAATCAAGCTCCCCCGTCATATGAATGCTCTATTTGCATAACAGGCACATAACTTTCGTTTATCTCCTTAACAACACTCTGCAATGCTTCGCCAATTTCATCGCGACGCTGGAACAGCTCAGGAGGAATCGCCGCTTCAAAGATAACGTTCGTATGTGTTATCCCGGGCACAAGTCTCACATCATGAATACGAATCCCAGGCCCGATTTGTGCCGCCCTACTTGACAGCTCGCGAAACAACTCATCAATCATCGGGTTTCCGACATCAATCGGATCCATATGGATGATAGCCTCGCAGTCAAGCTCTTCCGCTATGCGCCGCTCGGTAATGTCGACAGCATCATGCAGCTCGTAAACATCCTTATGACCGGCAACCTCCATGTGAAGGGAGACAAATATTTTCCCCGGGCCGTAATCGTGAACGACAAGATCGTGAATCCCCACGGTTTCCGGATTCTCAAGCACTATACTCTCTACGGCGCGTACAAAGCCAGGGTCTGGCGCGCGCCCAAGAAGCGGACTTGATGTCGAGATGACGGAGTCAATGCCACCTTTAATAATTAAAATAGAAACGACAGCACCGGCATAACCGTCAATGGACAGCCCTGTATATGAATCAACAATATACGAGATAAGGACGGCGGCTGTCGCGCCGCAATCGCCAAGACTATCGAAGGCAGCGGCAAGGAGAGTTGATGAGCCTATCTTTTTGCCCCAGCTTTTGTTGTATGTAGCCATATAAAGCTTTATGGCAACCGATGCGATAAGAATAGGTATCATAAACGGGCTGGGGACAGTATCGCTCGGCGAGAAAGTTTCACGGACAGACGAGCGCAGAAGTTCAATGCCGATAAATATTATCACAACGGAAATAAAAACGCCTGATATATACTCAATTCTACCATGCCCGAACGGGTGCTCACTGTCAGCACGCCGCCCGGAAAGCAAAAAACCTATTGTCGCAACAGCCGATGAAGCCGCATCGGTTAAGTTATGGAAGGCATCGGCGACGACGGATATTGTACCGGTGATGAGACCAGCAAAAAGCTTTGCAGCAAAAAGCAGCGTATTAAAGAAAATTCCTACCACGCCGCAAATAAACCCGGCCATACGCCTTGCGGCGGCGCTGTCGGCATCATGCGGCGTAAATCGACGTATAAGATATGATACCATGGTTCTCGCTCCTATTTAATTTAAGTAAAAAGGCGCCATTT
>JAAYLD010000028.1 GCA_012522015.1 Clostridiales bacterium | reverse complement strand
GGGGCCTCGCCCCTTTGGAATCCCAAAAAAGGGTTGGGCATGACAATATACAAAGAAACCCGGGCTTATTAAATACCCGGGCTTTTATTTTGTTGTGTTGTTTTATTGCGGGGCGCTGCCCCCGTAAGCCCCCGCCAAAGGGGCCTAGCCCCTTTGGAATCCCAAATATGCCGCAAGCAGCGCCTTTACACTTACTCTTCGATTTCTTCTGAAACTCTGACTATAACGCCATTTTCAAAGTAGCCAGTATAAACGCGTCCACTCGGCCAAGTATACGTTCCCTTTCCATTAGGAAGATTGTTAGCGAACTCGCCCGCATATACTTCGCCATTAGCCCACGTATACGTACCGTAACCGGAACGGACATCGGCTAAAAACTCGCCCTCGTAAACATCGCCATTCGAGTACGTATATTTGCCGCTGCCCTCTTTTATGTCGTTTACAAAATCACCTTCATAGGAGCTTCCGTCAGCCCACACGTATTTACCGTATCCGTTCTTCTTGTCAAGGGTGAAATAACCCTCGTAAACGCTGCCATCAGCCCATTTATACACACCGTAACCATCTTTTTTGCCATTCTTAAACCCGCCTTCATAGACGTCGCCGTTCGAATACGTATATTTACCGACGCCTGTCAGCTCACCAGACACGAAATCTCCTTCATAAACGTCGCCGTTTGAGTATGTCAGCTTACCCTTACCGTCTTTTTCAAGACGCTTCAAGCTGCCCTCATACACGTCGCCATTTGAGTACGTTATTGTTCCGGCTTCAAGATTAACATCGGCAGTAAGACCGTTTGTATAAATGATTTTACCGCGATACGGGTTCCCTTCATCATCAACAAGCCCTATGAATTTTATATATGCTTCACTTCCATCTCCGGCACCGTCAACAGGATAACGCAAATACCGTATTCCGTAAATATAAAGCCCGGCGAAAAGAAGCCCTGCCATAATGAGAGCAATCAAAAAAATGATAAAGAGAACGCGCAATGGACTGCGTCTTCTTATATGCTTTTTCATATTCATACTCATTGTTTTTATCTACTCCAAAACGAACAAGGTGCGCCCCCGCAAAGGCGGCTGCTTCACCAAGAAGTGATCATTGTAATAAAATCGTCGAGCATAGTTAGGATTTTTGGCACGACCCAGATTGCCGCTGCAGCAGCAATAGCGAAAACTAAAATCCCGATGATGAGCGCAACCAAGTCCGTACCTTTTTGACTGTATCGCAGCTCGGCACGGATTTTCATCTCCTCCGGGATATAAAATTTCGCAGTTTCAAAGTCAATTTTCTCACTTTGCCCGCGGCCTTTTATTCCCTGGGAAATATTTCGCTCGCTATTATCTTTTTGCTCCTGCTCACTCGGCACATCTTTTACTTCTGTGTCCTCGCCTTCATTTGTGCTGTTATCAGCAGCTATATTGTCCTCGGCGATTTTTTGTTTTTCCTCTTCATCAACAGGAACTTTTTCCCCAGCTATAAATACATACTTCCGGAGGGCACTGTTGGAACGAAGAGCGCTTTTTACGAATATATCTTTTTTATAATCATACCCAAGCTCACCTATCGTCTTTGCATTTTCTTCCGATGCGGCGGAAGAAAGCATCCGCCTGACGATTGAGCCAACAACACGCTTATTATAAATTGCAAGAAGCGACGCGACAACAAACCCGGCAAACAGTGACCACACTATAAGCCGCAGCGTTATAAATGGGTTGAACAGCTCAAAATTTTCATACAAAAATGCTGTTATCATTGCTTTGTTCCCCCTTGTAAGAGCGTTCTTTGCTCCTCTGTTTAGCTGTCAGCTCGACGGAAAAATCTCGTCGACTCCCATATACGGACGAAGTGCTTTCGGTATAGCAACAGATCCATCAGCACGTAAGTTATTCTCAAGGAAGGCTATAAGCATTCGCGGAGGTGCTGCGACTGTGTTATTCAGTATATGCGGCAGGTAATTTTTACCGTCTTTGCCGCGGACACGGATTTTCAGGCGTCTTGCCTGTGCATCGCCAAGATTTGAGCAAGAGCAGACCTCAAAAAATTTCTTTTGGCGCGGAGACCACGCTTCAATATCACATGATTTAACCTTTAAGTCCGCAAGGTCTCCAGAGCAGCATTCAAGCTGACGAACCGGAATGTCAAGCGACAGGAACAGCTCAACTGAATAGCGCCACATGCGCTCATACCATTCCATTGATTCCTCCGGACGACACACGACAATCATTTCCTGCTTTTCAAATTGATGAATACGATATACTCCGCGTTCTTCAATGCCGTGCGCTCCCTTTTCACGTCTGAAGCACGGTGAATAGCTCGTCAGTGTGTAAGGAAGCTCATTTTCCGGTATTATCGTATCGATAAACCGTCCTATCATAGAATGTTCGCTTGTTCCAATTAGATAAAGATCCTCACCCTCGATTTTATACATCATTGCGTCCATTTCGGCGAAGCTCATTACGCCCGAAACGACGTTGCCGCGAATTAAAAACGGTGGGATACAGTACGTAAAGCCTTTATTTATCATAAAATCGCGGGCATAGGCGAGAACTGACGAATGAAGTCGGGCTATGTCGCCTAAGAGATAATAAAAACCGTTTCCGGACACGCGGCGAGCGGAATCAAGATCGATGCCACGAAAGCGCTCCATAATTTCTGTGTGATATGGTATTTCAAAATCAGGCACACGAGGTTCTCCGAAGCGCTCGCGCTCGACGTTTTCGCTGTCATCACGCCCGATCGGCACAGATGGATCAATAATATTAGGCAATCTCATGAGGATTGCCGTCATTTCTTCCTCTGTTTCCTTTGCTTTTTTCTCCTCAAACTCGAGGCGTTCTGTAAAAGACGTAACTTTAGCTTTAAGCTGCTCCGCTTCATCGATTTTCTTCTGAACCATCAAAATACCTATCTGTTTTGACAGCCGATTGCGCTCACTTCTAAGCGATTCCATCTCAGATATATGAGCGCGGCGTTCAGCATCGATTGCTATAACCTTATCGACAAGCGGTAATTTTTCGTCCTGAAACTTATTTTTTATATTTTGTTTTACTACATCCGGATTTTCACGAACGAATTTAATATCAAGCATAAATCGTTATCTCCGCTAAATTTTATCAAATATATTGCCACAAAGAGCGGTAAGAAGCTCCTCTAGGTCTTGATTAGTTTCATATTCAATAGTAATATACTTCCTGCGGCCGGTATTTTTAATTTTTACAGGTCGTCCAAGTGATTCCATCGCAAGATTTTCAAGAACACCGACATAATCGACTTTGTCTTGCTTGTCGGGGCCCCGGCTCTCGCTTTCTTCTTTTTCACTCTTTCCCTGAGACTTTTCTTTTATATTATTCATCTTCTTCGCAAGGGCCTCCGCTGCACGAACGGACATTCCCTGCGATATGATTTTATCGGCAAGAACCGGAATGTCACCCGGATTTGCAAGCGAAAGAAGTGCGCGGGCGTGACCGGCTGTTATTTCCCCCGTACGGAGATATTTAACTACGCCGTCGGGCAGCTCAAGCAGCCGCAGTGTATTTGCTATTGCACTGCGTGATTTGCCAATTCTCGCTGAAAGCTGCTCCTGCGTTAGATCATACTGCGTAAGAAGCGTTCTATAAGCCTCAGCTTCTTCATATGGGTTGAGGTTTTCTCTCTGTATATTTTCAATTATTGATATTTCCGATGCTGTAAGCTCGTCCGCATCAAGCACAATTGCTGGTATTTGCTTGAGTCCTGCCAGTTTTGATGCTCGCCAGCGCCGTTCACCTGCTACAATTCTATATCTATACGGTGCAATCTCGCGCACAATTATAGGCTGGAGAACGCCATGGGCGGAAATTGAATTAGCAAGGTTTGCCAGCGTTTCTTCGTCAAAGTATTTCCTCGGCTGATCCGGGCGTGGCTCAACAGACATAATATCAAGCTGTAAAATACGTCCATTACCGTCGCCTGAGCTATAAACATCGTCCGAACCAATTGAATTATCAAGAAAAATTGAGTCGATTCCCCGGCCGAGACCAGATCTTTTAGCCACTTGACATTACTTCCCCCTTGCTTTTCTTGTTTGTCTTTGCCATATTGTCCTATATATTGTATTATATAGCAATTTACACAGAAGTGCGGATGATAAGTTCTTCTGTAACGTCTATGTAAGCAAGCGCACCTTTTGAGCCCGGATCGTGGTACAAAATCGGCGTGCCAAAGCTTGGCGCTTCGCTTAGCTTCACGTTTCTGACGATCGGCGTCCGGAACAGCTTATCGGAATAGTATTTTTTAAGTTCATTTACAACTTGAATCGTAAGATTTAGTCTGGGATTATACATTGTAAGGAGTATTCCCGTTATTTCAAGCTGCCTGTTATAATGCTGCTTTATCTTTCTAATCGTAAGCATAAGCTGCGAGAGGCCTTCTAACGCAAAATACTCACATTGCATTGGTATAACGGTGCCGTTTGACGCTGTAAGCGAGTTTATCGTAAGCAGTCCGAGTGACGGCGGACAGTCAATAATAACATAGTCATAATTATTAACCACGGGGGCAAGCGCTGCTTTCAAGCATTTTTCCCGGTCAATGACGTCTATTAGATCAAACTCGGCTCCTGCAAGCGATATGTTCGCGGGCAAAAGGTACAGATTATTATATCGAGTCGGTATAGTAGCTGCTTTTGCAGGCACTTGACCTAAAAGCGCTTCGTAAACAGAGTTCTTAAGACCGCGTTTGCTGACACCGACACCACTTGTAGTATTGCCCTGCGGATCCATATCTATAAGGAGAACGCGTTTGCCGCGATGAGCAAGGCAAGCGGCAATGTTTACAGCAGACGTCGTCTTACCGACGCCACCCTTCTGGTTGGCAAACGACAATATATAAGCCATTTCGGATGTCCTCCGGAATTAATGTTACTATGTTATTTGTTTTTTCGCATCAAGGCGGCACTGTAGGCTCAGCCGTCACAGCCGTTTGATTACATTATATCACACTTGCCATTTGTGTCAACAAACAACGGGCAACAAAAAGGCAATAAAGTACAAAACAAAACACAGCGGCGATTAAATGTTTTTACTTCAAAGCAATACATTTCTTTTACAATGTTTCACGTGAAACATTGAAAAAACAAACCGCCTTTTTGTGGCGGTTTGTTTTAGTTTTGTGTTATTGATTGTTTTATACTGCCCTTTCAGGTGTACGTATTCTTATTATCATCTCTATTTCACTATCTGTCTCCCTTTTTTTGATGTCAACTGGAATTCCAGCGCCTCTTACAAGAGCTGCCGCCCTGTCGATTGAATTGTAAAACATCTTTAAGTCTTTTATAACAAATTTAACCTTTTGTTTTTGCTTTTGCCTTTGCGTTGCTTTTTCCTCGGCTAAAATGCTGTCGACATAGCTTTCTGCGGCGCTTACGTTCATATTGTTCTTTATTATGTGGCAAAGCGCGTCGTAGCGAACTTTTTTATCATGTAAACGGAGCAGTGTTCGTGCGTGGCGTTCCGTTATGCTGTTCTGTAAAATAAGCGCTCGCTCGTCAGGCCCAAGCCTTAAAAGCCTCAGCTTGTTTGCAACGTATGATTGGCTGACAGAAAGTCTTGCGGCTATTTGCTCCTGTGTTAGCTCATATATAGATATAAGTTTTGATATTGCCTCCGCTTCTTCAAAAATATTTAAGTCTTCCCTTTGGATATTTTCAATTATTGATAAAGCTGCAGAAGTTTCGCTGTCAGCATCAATAATAATGCACGGAACACAGCGCAGCCCTGCTAAAATCGATGCCCTGTAACGACGCTCTCCCGCCACAATTTCATATCTATCGCTGCCGTATGCCTTTCTTACGGTTAGCGGCTGTATAACTCCATATGTTTTTATGCTTTCAGATAGCGATATAATAGCTTCATCATCAAATTTCTTACGCGGTTGTGCCGGATTTGGCAACAGTTGTGAAAGCGGCACCTCCATTACTCGCATTATGTTGCTTCCATCACTATCAGAACATGTGTTCGCTTCCGCTTGTCTTTTCAATCCAAGTTTAATACCCATTATACGTGACATTGCCTTTTCCCGTCCTCGTCTTTTTCTTTTGTTGCTTAAATAATATCATTTGGAAAACGAAAAACGCGGCGATGAGCGCCGTCACCAAAAATTTTTAACTGTCGTGTATGCTTTTAATATGAACGGCGAGGGCGGGTAATTGCGGCGATGCTTGCGTTTTGATTTTTACTCTGGTTGATTGTTTTATATTGTATATCGCCGATGCTTTGATAGATAGAATGCAAAAAAACGCGGTGTGATGTAAAACAACCATCACACACGCCGTTTTCTTTTGTATTTGGATTTATTTTATAAGTTCAGCTAAAAATTCGCGCCATTCGTCCTCATGCTCGACAAAATATTTAGGGCATATTTTCCCCGTTATATCATAATGCCTGATTACAGCGTCAACTTCAAGGTCGTAAACGTCTAAAAGCCATCGGCAAAGCTTGACAAGAGACTCGTAAGTAGCGTCCGTAAATTTACCTGTTTCATCAGGGTGACAGCATTCGACCGAAATTGTATCGTGGTTTCTGGTATTTGACGCATAAGCAACTTCGCCCATCGGCACGCATTCAATTATCTCGCCATCAAGTCCAATAATAAAGTTGCTACTTGCGTATGTAGCGTGTGTTTTTTTTAGTCCGTCGAAATATTGTCTGTTTTGTTCTGCTGTCGATCCGGAATTTGCGACGTAGTGAATAACAACGCCTGTGATTTTACCTGTTTTTTCACCTGGGCGTGAGTATTTATTTATAGATATAGGTTTTGACAGAATCCACTCAGGAAGTTCTATTATCTCCCCATTGTTGTCATATCGAAATACTTCTCCTGTACTATTTTTGCCTCTTGCAAACCAAATATAAGACGCAAGAGATAATAAAACAACTAATATTAAAACGGCTGCAGCCGGTAATAACCAGTTCTTTGTAAGCAGTTTTTTCATTAAAATGCCTCTGTAAAACTGTTATCTTCTATCACAATTCCTATGAAAAATTATATCAAACTATTAAATGTTGTTTAATGAATTTACTACAAACATTTTTATAAACATATGACAATTTAATTTTAGTTTTACACATTCTTTTGAAAACAAAACGGCACGCACTCGTTTTTCGAGCACCTGCCGTCCGTTGTTTCCATCATTATATGCG
The DNA here is from genome assembly GCA_012522015.1 of Clostridiales bacterium. GTDB lineage: Bacteria > Bacillota > Clostridia > Oscillospirales > CAG-272 > DTU064. Next base: position 19,622 of record JAAYLD010000028.1, on the reverse strand, counting down.
CCGCACATCGCGGCGACCTTGATTCTGTTCTTCCCTTTTTATCACGTGTCAGCTGTCCACGCTTTGAAGAAAAGATTATGGCTTATTTTTGTCGCATGTGCACGCCTGCGACGCTTGCCACAAACACAGAAATCGCAGAGGCTGCGAGCCCGGCGCTAAGCCGGAAACACCTCACAATTCTTCATACTAAATAACATCAGCCTCCTTCCGTTTTCTACTCACGGACAATCCGCTGCACCTACATATTACCACATAATATTAAATTTTGCAAGAGGTTTTTGATAATTTTATATTATTTGGGATTTTGCTATATAATCGGCAACTGCTCCTATCGGTATTCTAACCTGAGACATTGTGTCGCGGTCTCGAACTGTTACACAACCGTCATTTTCGGATTCAAAGTCATACGTAACACAGTATGGCGTTCCAATTTCGTCTTGCCGGCGATAGCGTTTTCCAATTGAGCCTGTTTCGTCGTAATCCACCATAAAGAGACGAGTAAGTTCCCGGTAAATTTTCACGGCAGGCTCTGCAAGTTTTTTCGAAAGCGGCAAAACGGCAGCCTTAATTGGTGCCAGTACCGGATGCAGATGCAAAACGACGCGCATGTCGTTTTTCTCTGCGTCGAGTACTTCTTCATCATATGCTTCAGTTATTGCCATAAGGAACAGCCTGTCGACGCCTACAGACGGCTCTACACAATATGGCAGGTAATGTTCGTTTGTCTCAGCATCGAAATATGTCAAATCCTCACCGGAGTGCTCGCTGTGAACATGAAGGTCAAAATTTGTTCGCGACGCTATTCCCCAAAGTTCGCCCCAGCCGAACGGGAAAAGGTATTCTATGTCGGTTGTTGCGTTTGAATAGTGGGATAGCTTTTCTTTTTCATGGTCGCGCATGCGAAGATTCTCTTCTTTTACACCGAGTGATGTAAGCCAATCTTTGCAGTATGAGCGCCAATAGTCAAACCACTGTAGCTCCTCACCCGGCTTGCAGAAAAATTCAAGCTCCATCTGCTCAAACTCGCGTATGCGGAAAATGAAGTTTCCCGGTGTTATTTCATTTCGAAAGCTCTTACCGATCTGGCAGATGCCGAATGGAAGCTTGCGCCGTGTTGTGCGAAGTATGTTTTTAAAGTTGACGAACATACCCTGCGCTGTTTCTGGACGCAAATAAATTTCCGTGCTTGAATCTTCTGTGACGCCAATATGAGTCTTAAACATCATATTGAATTTTCTGATGCCGGTGAAGTTATGTGCGCCGCATGTGGGACATGGTATATTATGTTCTTCTATATATGCTGTAAGCTGATCGAACGTAAGGCTGTCAGCGGAAGCTGCTATATTATTTTGATGGTTCCAGTCTTCTATAAGATTATCTGCGCGGTAGCGCATTTTGCAGTTTTTGCAGTCGATAAGCGGATCGTTGAAGTTGACGACATGTCCGGATGCAACCCACACCTGTGGATTCATCAATATTGCCGAATCTATGCCGACGTTGAATACAGACTCCTTTACAAACTTTTGCCACCAAACCTTTTTTATATTATTTTTTAGTTCAACGCCAAGCGGACCGTAATCCCATGAGTTTGAAAGCCCGCCGTATATTTCACTGCCGGGGTAAACAAATCCGCGCCCTTTGCAAAGAGCAACGATTTTTTCCATTGTCTTCTCGGAATTGTTCATTGAATCAGGGTTTCCTCCAATTTATTTTATAAAAGGCCGCCGCTGCTAATTTCCACCATTTCTCTTGCTCCGACGGCCGTAAAATATTCTGTTATTTATTTATTTGCTTATATTTTCTTTATCTTTGCTTTAATAAAAAGATAATGAATCAGCACTGCGGAATATGGCATGTGCCTCAGTTGCGCTCGGAATAAAGTAGTTTACACCTTCAACGGTTGCCGTTGCTCCCGGATATGAAAGGGTTTTCTTTTTAAATTCGTCGTATGCTTTAATAATTCCGATATTGCTTATGAGCTCAGAAAACGACAGATTCGTCTCAGCGTAGCTGATGGCGCGAGCAAAAAGCTCACTTGCATCTTTTAGATACTCATTGCTGATAGCTTTTTCAATAACCGCTTTTGTCAGGTCAAGCAACACTTGAGAGCGTTGTGATTCATCATAGTTGTCATCTTTTGTACGATAATGGAGCAAAGCGAAGATATTATCTCCATTTATGAGATTTTCACCGGCTTCAATAGCTATTTTAGTCTGAAAATCCCGGTCTCCCGTTATGCCCGCAACACTTAATTTTTTCTCGTAATCTTCATCTTCCGGATCAATGCTTGGGTTGTAATACGGATTCAATATATCGACAGGAACGTTGATTGTCACGCCGTCTATCATATTTATGATTGCAGCTGCGTTGGTTACGTTCATGCAGATGTAGTAGTCGATAGTGACAGAAGTTAAGTAGTTAACGAAATTGACTATTGCCTCTACCCCATAGTCACCGTACAGAGTACCAAGCAAGCAATGCTTTTCGTAAACTGTAACGCGCGTATTTCTTGGGATTTCCGTAAAAGTTATCTCTCTCGTTTCCTCTTTGACACGAATAAGCATCATATAATCTGCGCTCCTCGGGCGCACTTTTCGTGTGAGCATGCCAAGCTTTCCGCCGCTTACAGTTCCATTTAAAAAGTTTTCCTTATAATCATTAAAATCGTCAGGCCGGTAGTCTGTTCCAATCAGCAATATATTAAATGATCTTCCTTCAAGGTCTTCATAATTTGGTATTTCATTTGTATCGGGTGTCTTTGTCGTTTCCGAATCGTCCGATGTGCCTGTGTCGGTATTTATGCCCGTATCGCCAGGGCTATTCGCTATACCGAGAACATTGTCGACTATAAAACCGGTTATTGCGTAACCGATCACACCGAAAATAACGGCAGAGATCGCGAACACTATGACAAAATTGCGTATCGCCGTAAGCATACCGGTGCCTCCGATTTTTATAATTTTGTTTGTTTTTTTTATCAACCAATGGAAAAAGCCAAGGATTTCATTACATTATATAATGCCCTGCGTTTATTTTCAATAGCAAAATTAGAGCTTAGGTGAAATGATGTCACAAAGAGCGTCTGAGAGAGCAGCAAATTGAGATATTGAAAGCGTCTCCCCGCGCACCGACGGGTCAACATTTGCTAATTCTACTGCAGCTTTCGCTATCTCCTTTGTTATTTTAACGCCGCTCCCGTATCTTTTGGGTAATGAAGCGCTTGTGAGCGCATTTATAAGCATTTTTCTTCGCTTTCCAAATGCAGCACGCATCAGAGCAAACATTAGTTCTTCGTCTTTTGGATTTACGGGATACTGCCCTTTTTTATACAGCTCTATTGAAATAACAGCCGATGATACTTTCGGTTGTGGCATAAAACTGCCCGGGGAGACACTAAAAAGGCGGCGCGCACGCCCGTAATATGAAACAGCAACCGTTATAGCTCCATAGTCGGACGTACCCGGTGACGCCGTCAGACGGGTAGCAACTTCGCTTTGAACCATCAAGGTGATTGAAAGCATAGAAGGGTCTTTCGCCTCAAGCAGCTTCATTATAATCGGTGATGTGATGTAATAGGGCAAATTAGCACAGACGGCATAGTTTTTCCCGCCGAATATTTCCCGGGAAATTGCTTTAATATCAACATCAAGAAAGTCACCTTTTATGATAGTGACGTTATCATATGAGGCAAGCGTTTTATTTAGAATTGGAATAAGCGTCTCGTCTATCTCAACCGCCACAACACGCTCAAAACGAGCGCAAAGCTCTGCTGTAAGGGCTCCAATACCGGGACCTATTTCAAGCGCGCATGGAGCACCAGATTTAGCTGCGGCATCGGCTGTCTTTTTTGGAACAACAGGATTTATAAGAAAGTTTTGCCCATAGCCTTTTTTGAAGGTGACGCCGGCGCTTACCATAACTTCACGTATGTATTGTGCGCTACAAAGATTATTATTCGCATCACTGGCTGGCATATAAAGCTCACCTCCAAACGCTTTTATAAGGTTATTCTTGACTAACATATCTTATTTTATAAAATTTCTCTGTAAAATAAAACAGCGCCCTATTGGACGCCGCTTTAAGCTAGTGGTGGGGATTGAACCCACGACCTGTTGATTACGAATCAACTGCTCTACCACTGAGCCACACTAGCAAGTTTTATAAGAGCACATTTAAAAATGACGCTTTTGACAGCGTCGGCATTGCGCTTGATTATTATACAATAGCAGAGTCAAATTTGTCAATGGAAAAATAAAAAAACATAGCTATATATAAAATAGCAACGTGTTAGTGTCTTTCATATGTTGGGCAGACTAAAACTAAATAAATATTGTAATATTTGTCGATAATGCTATTATGTAGTTATTTATTCATGCCATCACAAAAGTGAAAAATAACGTCACAGAGATATTCATAAAACTATACTAAATAACGTTTTTCACTTACTTGCCATCTTATGTTATATATGTTATAATAAAAATAATAATATATAGCAAGCCGGAAGTTAAAAGCCGGAGTAATAATAAAAAATAATAATAGAAAAATCGGAGATCACCTCAGATGAAGACATACGGCGAAGACGAGCTATCCGCCATCTGGGAGCTTGTCGATGTCGAGCTCCAAAAGCATTTTTCCGACACGACTCGTCATCTATGGTTTGGCGACCTTTCTCTTGTATATATCGACGATTCGCGCGCCATTTTAATGGGCAACAGCGAATTTAAGCGTAATATTATTGAAAAGCGTTATCTCGGCGTGATTGAGGACGCATTTGAAGCCGTTTTAGGCTTCCGCGTCAGTGTGTCCCTTCGCTTATCATCAGAACAAAACAGCGTAAACAGCGGTAATACAGGGGTTGCCGCCCCCGCTACGTACGATGCTGACAACAGAGTTAATATTGACTCCAGCATAAATCTTGATGGTAGCAAAAACACTGAGAGAAGCATAATCCCTGATAGTGTCAATGTAATAATAAATAAAGACAGGTCTGGCATAAGCGCAAGCGGCAACATAAAACTTGATCCGCACGCAACTGATCCGTTTTCATATGAGCGCGAGCCGGACGACTTCATGTACAGAAGCGAATATACCTTTGAAAACTTTGTTGTCGGCAATTCAAACAAGTTTGCTCACGCAGCATGTACAGCCGTCGCGAACAATCCGGGCGCAGCTTATAACCCTCTTTTTATTTACGGCCAGAGCGGGCTTGGAAAAACTCACCTTATGTATGCCGTCACGAACCGGATACAAAAGCGCAACCCACGCATAAACATTATATACATAAAAGGCGAGGATTTTACAAACCAGCTTATTGAAGCAATAGCGAAAAAAAGTACATCCGCCTTTCGTGACCGCTACCGCAACGCCGATGTGCTGCTTATAGACGACGTACAGTTTATAGCAGGGAAGGAATCGACGCAGGAGGAGTTTTTCCATACCTTCAATGCTTTATACGAAAATCAAAAGCAGATTATTTTAACATCAGACCGTCCGCCAAAGGATATAAAAACGCTCGAGGAACGCCTTCGCACACGCTTTGAGTGGGGTCTGCTTGCAGATATTCAGCCACCGGACATGGAGCTTCGTGCCGCTATTATTAAGCAAAAGATAGAAAACTTAGGCGTTGAAGTTCCAAACGAAGTTGTCACCATTCTCTCCGAAAAGCTGAAAGGAAGCATACGACAGATAGAGGGAGCGATAAAACGTCTTGGCGCTCTCAGCTTTTTATCGGGTGAGCCAATTACAGCAGAGCTTGCGGCAAGAAGCTTATCTGACATAATTTCAGGAGATGTTCCGTTAAGGTCGAAAATCGATCGCGTTATTGAAGTCGTTTCTACAAAGTATGGCGTTTCAAAGGAAGACCTGCTCGGTAAAAAACGCACTAAAGAAGTTGCCATGGCGCGACATATAGCCATATATCTATTGCGCAAAAAAACTGATATGTCATTGCCTGCAATCGGTGCTGAGTTTGGACGCGACCATACTACTATTCTTTCGTCATGCGGCGTCATCGAGCGCGAAATAACCGAAAATCCTGCTTTTGCTGCTGAAATAAATGATTTATTTAATAAGATTAATTTTTGACGAATGTATATTATCCACAAGCTGTTGAAAACCTTGTTGAAAACTTTTCAATAACCTTTATTACCATGGGGAAAAATTTTGAGCATACGAAATCCACAATTTTCGATTGTTTTCGTGTGTCTCGTAACTCTGGGGAAAAGTTTTGGAATGAGGCTTAACATTTAAATTCCTGTTTCCAATTTATCACTTTTATAAAAAAAAGAGATATTAATATCCCATGTAATTCTGTCAAAAGACGTAACGAGACATAATGAGTGACGAAAAAGATCGATTTTTATCTCAACATTGTATCACTTGATATCAACATATAAAGCGGGTTTGACGGGGGGATATATTTAAGCGACACAAAGAAAATTCCGTCTTTCAATTATATCAACATCCCTTACGTCTCCTACGTCTACTATTCAAGTTAGTTATATATATTTTTATACGGTAGCTATACGTTATACGTCATTCAGTCTGCGTATATAACGCACTTGCAGCTATTCTAAACAAGGAGAAATCACATAATGAAAATCATATTTGAAAAAAGATCACTTATCGCTGCTGTTACGCCTGCGATGAATACAACGTCGAACAAAAATACAATCGCAGCCGTGGAAGGTCTTCTTTTTGAGACAGAAGGTGCTGGGAGCTGCCGTATAACAGCATACGATACGGAAAAAGGAATAAGAACATCTGTCAACGCTCAAGTATTAAAAGAAGGATCGTACATTATAAACGCACAAAAGTTTTATCAGATCATACGCAATATGCCGACAGATGAAATTACGGTCACTGTTAACGAGCGTATGAATGTAAAAATTGAAAGCGGACGCAGCTACTTTGAACTGCACGCGCTGCCTGGAGAAGATTTTCCCGCACTTCCGGATCTTACGGGCGGTGTTGGATTTACAATTACACGAGGTCAGCTTAAAAAATTCATTGGACAGACGATGTTTGCTATCGCTCAGCGCGATCAGCGTCCGGTACTCACAGGAGCATATTTTAAAATAAAAGGAATCGAGCTGACAGTCGTGACATGCGACAGTTACAGACTTGCAAAATGCTCGCGTAAATGCAGTATAGAAACTGATGCAGATAACAGCGGCCTTGATATGTCTTTTATAGTGCCCGGAAAAACGGTTGCGGAGCTTTATCGCATGATAGACGGAGATGAGCCGATATCTGTCACGCTTTCAAATAAGCACGTTATCTTCCGCTGGGGCGAGATAGTATTTTTCTCAAGGCTTATAGACGGTGAATTTTTGGATTATGAAAGAGTATTACCTAAAACTCCGAGCATATTCGTAAAAATATCTCGTGAGGAGCTTGAAGGAGCGCTTGAACGTGCATCGCTCATAGTTGATGATAAGGCAACAGGAACATGGCGTGGATACATCAAATGCTCCTTTGAAGGTGACAGACTTATAATAACATCGAATTCTGTGTCCGGCAGCGTATATGACGAAGTTCCAATTGAAAAGGATGGAGATGACATACAGATAGTCTTCACCTGCCATTTTCTTCTTGATGCTGTAAAAGCTGCAGATACGGAATATCTTCTCATGTCACTTACATCTAATCGAATGGGTGTTTCAATTACGGACGGAGATGCAAGCGAAGCTGACGACAGTGATTTCCTCTTCTATGTAATGCCGCAACAGAGAGTGAAAGAATAAAATACCGCTAAGTAAGAATTCAAGCAAAAATCTTTTTGAGGATTTTGATTTAAGGTGATCTGTAAAAGTATCGAGTATAAAAATTATCGTAACATAGAAGCGGCGAGAATAGAATTCTCGCCGCATACTACGATACTGTACGGAAAAAATGCGCAGGGCAAAACAAATATGATAGAGGGCGTCTATATGTTTGCCCTTGGCAAAAGCCACCGTGCGATGCGTGACTCAGAACTTGTGCGTTTTGGTTGTAATTCTGCCGAAACTTCATTAGTTTATGAATCCGGCGGCCGGACAAGCACACTTACAATGCGCATATATAACGGGCATAAACGCATTTTTGAGAAAAATGGGGTCAGGCTATCAAAATTATCCGACCTCATTGGCAATTTTCGGGCTGTTCTCTTCTCGCCTGATACGCTTGCCGTTGTCCGTGACGGTCCGAGCGAGCGGCGTGCATTTCTTGATGTTGCTATATCGCAAATTAAGCCTGTTTATCTTGGTACTCTTAAAAAATATAACCATATTTTAATGCAAAGAAACGCTCTTTTGCGTCTTGCTAAGGCAGGAGGCGGAGCTCCGGCAATAATTGAATGGAGCAAGCAGCTTGCCCAGTGTGCTGCATATATAGCAAAGGCAAGAAGTGAATATACAGAACGAATAAACCGTCATGCAAAGGAATTTTACCATGATATGACGGGGGCCGCGGATAGAAGAGATGGCGGGGAACTTGTTCTTCGTTATCGCGGAACGTCTCGTACAGGTGGGGATTACAGTGATGAGGTCCGTTTACGTGCGATATATTTTGCTCAACTAACAGAAAATATAGAGCGGGAGATTATGGCGGGCAGCACTCAGTATGGGCCGCATAAAGACGACATTGAAATTACAATAGATGGGCACGAGGCGCGTCTTTACGGCTCCCAGGGACAAAAAAGAAGTATCGCTGTTGCGATGAAGCTTGCGGAGGGCGAGGTTTCACGTGAGGAAAGAGGAGAATATCCGGTATTTCTTTTTGATGATGTGCTCTCCGAGCTTGATTTTGTCAGACGCCGCTATATTACAAGCGGTATCAAAGGCCGGCAGGTTATCGTCACAGCTTGTGATCCTGCAATATGTAGACGAATGAGTAAAAGTCAGGACGGCGTATATCAAGGCTTTAGCTATTATGTTAAGAGCGGAACTGCTATAAGAAAATAAATGGATTTATTAATAAAATAACGGAAGGAGGTTGATTGTTTGTATCTTCATGCAGGAAACGGACGTTTGATCAGAAAAGAATCTATTGTCGGAATTTTTGATCTTGACTCGACGACCCAATCTCCTGTAACACGGGCATTTTTGTCGGAAAGACAAAAGGAATCCGGAATAGTAACAATTATATCCGAGCTTCCTGTGTCATTCATATTGACCTTCGACGGAATGGTTCATCTGTCCCAGCTTTCAGCAACAGCTCTTGCTGGACGAGCAGAGACTCCGATTTTAAGCGGGACTGAGTCAAGTTGATTTTTGTTTGATATAACGTAAAACATAAAAAAAGAAAGTAATTTAGTTTTAACATATAAGGCAACAAACTAACAAGACATGGAAAGCGAATTACCAATGTTTGATACAAAAACAAATAATATTATCAAAAGCAGCATTAATAGCAATACAGTTGAAAACGTAGACGAAAACACGGATACAAAGGCGTTGTTGGCAGCAAAAGAGAAAGAAAATGAAAATGGTGTTGGAGTTTACGACGAAAGTCAGATCCAAGTCCTTGAAGGGCTTGAAGCTGTCCGTAAGCGCCCCGGAATGTATGTCGGTACAACATCAATTAGAGGTCTTCATCATCTTGTATACGAAATAATCGACAACTCGATTGATGAGGCTCTTGCTGGTGTGTGTGACCACATAATTGTGACTTTGCACAAAGAAGGGAGCATATCTGTCAAGGATAACGGTCGCGGCGTACCTCCCGCTATACACCATAAAGTAGGAAAACCGACGCTTGAGGTTGTGTTTACAATGCTCCATGCCGGCGGTAAGTTCGGCGGTGAGGGATATAAGATTGCCGGCGGCCTGCATGGTGTTGGAGCGTCTGTTGTCAATGCTCTTTCATTATGGATGGAAGTAGATAACCGCCAAGGCGGGGGTATATATACAATTCGTTTTGAGCGAGGCGTCGTAACACGGCCTTTCGCGCGTGTTGGCGACACATCTCCGGACGATCATGGACTTTACGTTCGCTTTATGCCGGATCCGGAGATATTTGAGGAAACAAGGTTTGACCGCGACATGCTTTTATCTCGTATAAGGGAGCAGACATTCCTAAATGCCGGGCTTAGAATAACACTTCGCGATGAAAGAACAACTGAAGACGGGGATACACCGTGGGAGAAGTCTCTTTGTTACGAAGGCGGGATTAAAAGCTTTGTCGAATACCTCAATAAAATAAAGCATGCGAAGCCGATTCACCCGGGAATTATATACATGTGCGACCAAAAAGAAGGAGCTGACATGTCAGCTGAAGTCGCAATGCAGTATAACGACAGTTATAATGAGATGATTATCACCTTCGCAAACAATATGAACACTATTGAGGGCGGAACACATGAGACTGGATTCAAATCGGCATTAACGAAGGTGTTCAACGATTATGCACGCAAGATTGGCGCACTGAAAGGCGACGATAAGAACCTTATGGGAGAGGATGTGCGCGAAGGACTTTGTGCACTCGTCTCTGTTAAGCTAAAAGATGCTCAGTTTGAGAGCCAGACGAAAGCGAAGCTTGGCAACTCTGAGATGCGCTCCTTTGTTGAGAGTTTTGTGACACGTAAGCTCTCAGAATTTCTTGAAGAAAATCCGGCCACGGGTAAAATAATCCTTGAAAAAGCGCTTGCCGCAGCACGTGCACGTGAAGCTGCGCGTCATGCGCGTGAGCTGACACGGCGCAAGTCTGCGCTTGAGGGCTCGACCCTTCCGGGTAAGTTAGCTGACTGCCGTGAGCGGCGCCGCGATTTTACGGAGATCTTTCTTGTTGAGGGCGATTCGGCCGGCGGCAGCGCGAAATCAGCACGTGATTCGCTGTTTCAGGCGATTTTGCCGCTTCGCGGTAAGGTTTTAAACGTCGAACGCAGCCGTCTTGATAAGATATACTCTAACCCTTCAATTACGCCGATTATACAGGCTCTTGGATGTGGTATTGGCGAAGAATTTGATATAGATCGCCTGCGTTACGGAAAGGTAATTATAATGGCCGACGCCGATGTCGACGGTTCGCACATCCGGGTACTTCTCCTGACATTTTTCTTCCGTCATATGAGGCGTCTTATTGAAGAAGGGCACGTTTACTTTGCAAAGCCGCCACTGTATAAGATAAAACGCGGCAAACAGGTGAGGTATGCCTTCACTGATGAAGAACGCGACAAAACAATTGCAGAGCTTGGCGGCACAACTGAAGTAGATCGCAATAAAGGCCTTGGCGAAATGAACACAGAAGAACTCTGGGAGACGACAATGAACCCAGAGACACGAACGATAGTCCGCGTTGAAATAGAGGATGCTATTGCTTGCGATGAGATATTCTCTGTTTTAATGGGCGACAAGGTTGCGCCGCGCCGCGAATTCATTGAAGCAAACGCAAAATATGTAGATGCTGATATGCTTGACATTTAAAAGCACTATAAATCTTTAATAGAGCAAAAAAATAATGCACTATAAATTTTTATCTATTCTTGACATTCGCCGTCATATTGCGGCAAACGGAGAAAGATTTTCCACTTTAACGTTAAATCCGTCCCTTGACAAGACGATGATTCTTGGCACGCCGCTTAAGACGGGCGCTCTCAACAGAGCAAAAACATCAACTCTTTCGGCTGGAAGCAAGGGCATAAATGTCGCTCGCGCAATGAAAGCGATGGGGGCATATGCAACATCATACTTTTTTGCTGGCGGTGAAACAGGCGATATTCTCCTCAGGCTGCTTAAAAATGAAGGAATATTATATAGGACGGTTGAAACAAAGGCGCCTACAAGGGAAAACATCAAGCTGATTGATTCTGTGGGTGTTTGCACTGAGGTTAATGAAGAAGGCGGGCCTGTTACCACAGAGGAAATAAGCGAGCTTCTTTCGCTTTTCTACTGCGGATGCCGAGATAGTAAAACATCTTGTGTTTTCCTTGGCGGTAGCGTGCACCGGGGAGTTGATGCCGATATTTACGCGGAGATAATAGAGAATCTTCGTGAAATTGGCATACCGGTTATCCTCGATTGTGACGGTGAAGCGCTTAAAAAAGGAATTGAGGCGCGCCCCGCGCTAATAAAACCGAACGCTTATGAATTGTCGCTGCTAACGGGCGTTGATGTAAAAAATCCCGATGTCGCGGCGGATATATGCCGGCGTATTTATTCCGAAACCGGCGTTTCGGTGCTGTGTACGCTTGGCGCTGACGGTGCTGTTTTCATAGGAGATGGCGGAAGCTATTATGTAAATGCGCCGAAGGTTGAATGTGTCAGGTGTTTTGCCGGTGCTGGCGATGCGTTTTTATCAGCTTTTATACTTTCTTATGCTCGTGGCGCCAATGAGGAGACATCCCTTGCGTACGCTGCAGCTTTCGCATCGAAAAAAGTTGCTGCTTCTGGGGAGATGCCGACGCAGGATGAGGTGACGGCATATATGACGCATGCGAGTTCTCATGCGATTCAATAATCTACATAAAAAACAAATTAAAAATTATAAAATTAAATAAAAACTTTTTATTTATAAGTAAAACGGGCAGCTTTGCCCCGAAAAAGGAACTGTAGCAATAATGATAATGGACAACGAAAACGGAAACGAATTCGAAAAGGAAACCCAAAACGAGAACGAGAACGAAAACGGAAACGAAAACGGCAAGGATAATGATAACACGGCGGAAAGCACGGCTTTAGCTTTTAAAAATCAGAAAATAGATGTTGTCGGAATCCATGACGAAGTAAAAAAATCATTCATTGCATATTCAATGAGTGTTATTACAAGTCGTGCGCTGCCGGATGTTCGTGACGGATTGAAGCCGGGTCAGCGCCGAATCCTCTACGCCATGTATGAGGATAACATAACATATGACAGACCGTTCCGTAAGTCGGCTGCGACAGTCGGTTACGTGATTGCTAACTACCATCCTCATGGCGACGCTGCCGTTTATATGACGATGGCGCGTATGGCACAACCATTTTCGCTGCGCTATCCTCTTGTCGAAGGTCAAGGTAACTTCGGTAGTGTTGACGGCGATCCTCCGGCTGCATACCGCTACACGGAAGCTCGTCTTTCACGTATAGCCAGCGAAATGTTGGCTGATCTTGATAAAAATGTAGTTGATTTCCGGCCTAATTTCGATAACCGAAAAAAGGAACCGGTTGTTCTCCCTTCCCTCTTCCCAAATCTGCTCGTAAACGGAAGCATGGGTATAGCTGTCGGAATGGCAACGAACATTCCTCCGCATAACCTTGGCGAGGTTGTTGACGGAACTATCTATTTGATGGAGAACCCGGACGCTACATCAGCTGACCTTGTCCAGTATATAAAAGGCCCTGATTTTCCGACGGGTGCTATTATTTATGGCTCGGCGGGCATTTACGATGCTTATCAGACAGGGCGCGGGCGCATTTGCGTTCGCAGCCGCGCTGTAATTGATGAAAAACACCATCGCATTGTTTTCACGGAGATACCGTATGGTGTTAACAAGAGCGTGCTAATTGAGTCGATAGCAAACCTTGTTAAGGACAAGCGTATCGACGGAATTACTGGCCTGCGCGACGAGTCCGGACGCCACGGCATGCGAATCGTCGTTGAACATCGCCGGGATACTAACCCGCAGGTGCTGTTAAATCAGCTTTATAAATATACACATCTTCAGGATACGTGTGCCGTCAATATGTTAGCGCTTGTTGACGGTGTTCCGAAAGTACTTGGGCTGAAGGAAATACTCACTTATTATATAAAACATCAGGAAGACGTTGTCAGGCGGCGCGTTGAATTTGATCTTGAACGCGCCCGCCGCGAGGCTCACATTTTTGAGGGGTATAAGATCGCCATTGAAAATATCGACGAGGTCGTGTCAAAAATTCGCTCGTCATCTTCCATTCCGGATGCGCGCACAGCACTATCCAAACGTTTTGGCTTAACAGAGACGCAGTCACAGGCAATAGTCGATATGACGCTCGGACGCCTCACAGGTCTTGAACGTCAGAAGGTTGAGGAGCGTCTTTTGCGCCTGCATGAGACTATCAAGGGTTACGAAGCAATCCTTGCCGACGAGGAACGTATAAAGGGCATCATCAAGGACGAGCTTCTTGAGATAAAACGCAGATATGCAGATCCCCGCCGCACTGAAATTGTTCCCGTTGAGGAAGAGATAATACTTGAAGATTTGATTGAGCGTCACAGATGTGTAATCACAGTAACGCATGAAGGCTATATCAAGCGTCAGCGAGCGGATGTTTACACAGCACAGCGCCGCGGCGGCGTCGGCATTGTGGCGATGTCGACAAAGGAAGAGGATTTCATCGAAAAGGTGATGGCCGTTGGCAGCCACAGCTATCTTCTCATGTTCACAAATACCGGGCGTGTATATGTACGCAAAGCGTATCAGATACCGGAGTTCGGACGCGCTTCCCGCGGCTCTAATATTGTAAATATACTTGAACTTCAGGAAGGCGAAGCAGTTACGGCATTTATAGCGGCCGAGGACTTTGCACCTGAAAAATATCTTGTTATGGTGACAAGGCGCGGAATTGTAAAGCGCACAGCGCTGTCGGCGTTCAGATATCAGCGCCGCGGTGGTAAGATAGCGATAACATTCAAAGAGGGCGACGAGCTTGTTTTTGTAAAATGTACTGATGGCACATGCGGTATTATTATAGCGACTGACAGCGGCAGAGCAGTCCGGTTTTCTGAGAGGGCGGTTCCCGTTCAAGGAAGGACAGCGCGTGGTGTGCGCGGCATAAGGATTAAAGACGGAGGACGAGTTGTCGGCGTTGCCGTTGTTGAAAAGGATGACGAGCGTTCTCTTCTTACCGTCACCGAAAATGGGTATGGTAAACGAACTGACTTCTCACTGTTTGAAACGAAAAATCGCGGTGGCATGGGAGTTTTTTGCCACGGCATAAACGAAAAAACGGGGCCGCTTGCAGGTATTGCGTCGGTTGGCGACGGAGATGACGTCATGCTGATTACGACGGAAGGCGTTATAATCAGAACGTCTGTTAGTGAAATAAACAAATACGGGCGAACGGCGTCTGGCGTCATTGTCATGAGAATTCGCGATGAAAACACGAAGATTGCAAGCATCACTTGCGTCCCCGAGAAAGAGGAAAACGAAACATCGGCAGGCAGCGGTGAAAAAAGCGAACGTCAGAGCGGCAGTGATTATACAAAAGCTGTTGATGTGAGTGACGAAATCGACGACGTCGATGATATTGATGACGATGTTGATGACATCGATGATGAAAATGATATAGACGAGGATGATATATAATTTTAAAAAATCCAAGACTAAAAAAGCGGATTTTAAAGCAAAATTAAATAAATATCAGGTGTCACAATTATGACAGCACCGAAAAAATGTCTCTTTTGCTGTTACCGAAGGACGGCAACAGTGTTTCTGATAGCGCTACTAATAGTTGCTACG
Source organism: Clostridiales bacterium (assembly GCA_012522015.1). Classification (GTDB taxonomy): domain Bacteria; phylum Bacillota; class Clostridia; order Oscillospirales; family CAG-272; genus DTU064. The sequence continues at coordinate 4,228 of JAAYLD010000028.1, read as the reverse complement.
CTTGCTTTTACATCGTGTGGGAGCATAACAGACGACGAGGCAAAAGATATTATCCGCGAGCTTTTGCCGAAAACTTATGAGTTAAACGATATTCTCTTTGGCCCGGGGCTTCCTTACGAGAAAGTCCCGGGTGGAACTGATGCCCTTCTTTATTTGCCTGTATCTGAGGATGCTCCGTACCGGACTGAGGAGGAGCTGAGAGAGGCAACGCTTCTTGTTTTTTCACCGGATTATGCCGAAAGCATATTTGAGCTCATATTTTCTGGTTATTCAATCGAGGAATCTGAATCAAAATCGGAAAGTAAGGGCGTGATATTTGCGCGTTATTTTGATGGTGATGACGGCATTTTACGTGTTAATGTAAATTTTGAGCCTATTGTTAAGAAATCAAGGACATATGACCTTGATACAATCGAGATTATATCGAAAAACAACCGACGTATTATAGCAAAAGTTGGCTCTATCGTTGACGGCAAGGCAGATGTGACCGTTAAAATAACATTTTTAAACACAGACAACGGCTGGCGTGTGGACAGCGCGACATATTAACTCCACCTAAAAGAGCATTTATGAGTAAAGAAGAAAAAAACAGTGGTATCGTCACCCCCGATGGGCCCCAAAAAGACGAAATCTTCATGAGAGCTGCTATAAGCGAAGCCGTAGCTGCACTTGATGAGGGTGAAGTTCCCATTGGTTGCGTCATTGTGCGCGATGGGAAGATAATAGCAGCCGCACACAATAAACGCGAAAAAGAAAAAAACGCACTTTATCACGCAGAAATTTTAGCAATCGACAAAGCATGTCATGCGCTTGGCGGATGGCGGCTTCCCGGATGCACGCTTTATGTGACACTTGAACCGTGTCCTATGTGCGCGGGAGCTATTGTTTCTGCACGAATAGAGCGTGTTGTCTATGGCGCAAAAGACCCGAAAGCCGGTGCGTTTGGCAGCGTTTTGAATTTAAATTCATACCCGCTCAACCATAAGCCAGAGATAATATCGGGGGTTCTTAAAAGAGATTGTGCTGATATGCTCAGTCAATTTTTTGCGAAAAAAAGGGAGAATTATTTGTGAATTATATGCCCTATGGCATTGTTATAGAGTAAATATTAACAAACAATAAATTTCACGAAAAAAGAAAATTTAGTATTTTTTTTACCGCTGTTATGGTATAATGAAGGGTACAAATCTTATCGGCGGGGGTATGCGCCACGGCGGTGCGAACTCCGTTTTTTCATGTAATTGTGCAGACGTGGTCACAACCACGATAGGCATATATAAATTTTCAGCAAATCATATTTTGGAGGAGAAAAACACATGGGAAAAAAATACGTGTATCTGTTTAGCGAAGGAAACGCTAAGATGCGCGATGTTCTCGGCGGCAAGGGAGCAAACCTCGCTGAAATGACCGGCCTTGGACTTCCTGTTCCGCAGGGCTTTACTATTTCGACTGAAGCCTGCACGCAGTATTATGCGGACGAGTGCCAAATTAATGATGAAATACAAGCGCAGATTTGGGAATATGTCGCTAAGATGGAAGAGATAAACGGAAAGAAGTTTGGTGACAAAGAAAACCCGCTTCTCGTTTCAGTGCGTTCCGGCGCTCGTGCGTCAATGCCGGGAATGATGGATACAATACTCAACCTTGGTCTTAATGACGAAGTCGTTGAAGTTTTGACTAAGAAGTCCGGCAACCCCCGTTGGGCTTGGGACTGTTACAGACGCTTTATTCAGATGTTCTCCGACGTTGTTATGGGAGTCGGTAAGAAACATTTTGAGCGTCTAATAGATGAGCTAAAGGAAGAAAAAGGCATTCAACATGACGTTGATCTTTCGGCTGAAGATCTTAAGAGGCTCGCCACACTTTTCAAAGCTGAATATAAGGAGAAGATAGGCAAGGACTTTCCTTCTGATCCTAAAGAACAGCTTCTTGAGGCTATCAAGGCTGTTTTCCGCAGCTGGGACAACCCCCGCGCCAATGTATACCGTCGTGACAACGATATTCCCTATAGCTGGGGTACTGCCGTTAACGTAATGCCGATGGTATTCGGCAACATGGGCGAAAGATCCGGTACTGGTGTTGCCTTCACTCGTGACCCTGCTACGGGCGAGAAGAAGCTCATGGGTGAATTCCTTATCAACGCTCAGGGTGAGGACGTCGTTGCCGGCATCCGCACTCCGATGCCAATCTCCAAGATGGCAGAGATAATGCCCGATGTTTTCGAGCAGTTCAAAAAGGTTTGCACAATACTTGAAAATCACTACCGCGATATGCAGGACATGGAGTTCACAATAGAGGAAGGAAAACTCTATATGCTCCAGACGAGAAATGGCAAACGCACAGCGAAAGCCGCACTCAAGATTGCCTGCGATCTCGTTGATGAGGGTATGCGTACTGAGAAGGAAGCTCTTCTCATGATTGATCCGCGTAACCTTGACACACTTCTCCACCCGCAGTTTGATGAGAAGGCTCTTAAATCGGCAACACCGATTGGCAGGGGCCTCGCAGCATCCCCTGGTGCCGCTTGCGGTAAAATAGTCTTCACAGCAAGAGATGCTAAAGAATGGAATGAACGCGGCGAGAAAGTTATTCTTGTTCGCCTTGAGACATCTCCTGAGGATATCGAAGGAATGAAAGCAGCACAGGGCATACTTACCGTTCGTGGCGGAATGACGAGCCATGCGGCTGTTGTTGCCCGCGGCATGGGAACCTGCTGCGTTTGCGGATGCTCTGACATAATCATGGATGAGGAAAACAAGAAGTTTACTATCGGTGGCAAGACATACCACGAAGGTGACTTTATTTCCATTGATGGATCAACCGGCTATATTTATGAAGGCATCATCCCGACAGTTGATGCTTCAATCGTCGGTGAATTCAGCCGCATCATGAGCTGGGCTGATAAGAATAGACGTCTTTCCGTCAGAACGAACGCTGACACCGTCCGTGACGCTACAAAGGCTTATGAACTTGGCGCTGAGGGCATTGGCCTCTGCCGCACAGAGCACATGTTCTTTGATAAGATTGAAGCTTTCCGCGAGATGATCTGCTCCGATACAGTTGAAGGGCGTAAGAAGGCTCTTGATAAGATCCTCCCGATCCAGCAGAAGGACTTTGAAGGACTTTACGAGGCTATGCAGGGTTATCCTGTAACAATCCGCTTCCTTGATCCGCCGCTCCATGAGTTTGTTCCGACAGAAGAAAAGGACATTAAGGAGCTTGCAGAATCGACAGGAAAGACAGTCGAGGAGATTAAGGCTATAATCGCCGGTCTCCATGAGTTCAACCCGATGATGGGTCACCGCGGCTGTCGTCTTGTTGTCACTTATTCTGAAATAGGTGAAATGCAGACAAGAGCAGTCATCCGCGCAGCTATCAACACAAAGAAAAGACATCCTGACTGGGATGTTGTTCCCGAAATCATGATCCCGCTCGTTGGTGAAGCCAAGGAGCTTACTTTCATACGGAAGATTGTAGTTGAAACAGCCGAGGAAGAAATCAAGGCCGCCGGCATTGATCTCAAATATAAGGTTGGTACTATGATTGAAATTCCGCGCGCTGCTCTCACAGCCGATGAAATTGCGAAAGATGCGGAGTTCTTCTCATTTGGTACTAACGACCTTACACAGATGACATTTGGCTTCTCGCGCGACGACGCAACCAAGTTCTTACCCGAATACTACGATCGCAAAATTTTAGAAAACGATCCCTTCGCCCGTCTTGACCAGACTGGCGTTGGCAAGCTTGTAAAGATGGCTGTTGAACTTGGCAAGAAGACACGCCCGGACATCAAACTGGGCATATGCGGCGAGCATGGCGGTGACCCGTCAAGCATAGAGTTCTGCCATAATTTAGGCCTCACCTATGTATCTTGCTCACCATTCCGCGTTCCAGTCGCGAGACTTGCAGCCGCTCAGGCAGCTATCCGCGAGAGCATGCAGTAAAAAAGACACAGGGGCTCCGCTCCGTGACCCCCGCCAAAGGGGCCGTGCCCCTTTGGAATCCCAATATGCAGCGAAACGAAGTTTCGCTATGATGGGTATAAAAAAAGATTTTGCAAGTTATAGCATAAAAAGACCGCTGACTTACTTTGTCAGCGGTCTCAGACTGAAGAAAAACTCCTATCAGGCGAAAGCCGGATGGGGGTTTTTGATATATAGGCAAAATATTCGTAATAAGTCGATAAAATAACATAAAGAAGGGATGGGTGAGCCGGTTTTCCGCTTCC
>JAAYLD010000003.1 GCA_012522015.1 Clostridiales bacterium | reverse complement strand
TTTTTTACCTGATGCCAAAATTATTACTAAGAGTTTTGTCCGCATCTTTACTTCGACGTGCGTATAACTTTTCAATGTTAGCTGCTGCTTCCTCTCGAGTACCGGCAGCCGTCGCTGCGTCACTGATTAAATTATATCCAATATTCCGGATCGGCCTTGATTCAATTCCGAAGATGTATGTGAAATCGTAATACGCAGACTGCCATATTATATCAATCATATCAAGAGATGAGTTGTCCCGCACGGTATTGTAAAGCTGGTATTCAACGAAAACGTCACGCAGATAACCAGCAGAAGCCGCAAAAAGCGTATCAAGCAGAGCCGCCATGCCATCTGGGTTGGTGGTTTTTGCCGGAACTGCGGCAAGAAAAGCATCTTTTGGCATCGCTGTGTAGTATCCCTCTTGCTTTACATCATATTTCGGGATGGGCAACACACCCCAGTTGACGTTGCATTCTGAAAGCGACTCAAGATCAGCAAGCGTCCCGATGTGAAAGACGGATTTGCCCGATATGAAGTCAGTTAGATTGCGTAAGCTAATGTTTTCATCCGCTTTTTCTTCCGTATCGGTGGATCCATACGCGAAATTAAAGTTTGATTCATAAAAAATACTATAACAAAGCTCCGCTAACCCAGATGCTGACTGCGGCAGCGAAGCCTGTGGCACTGTATCAACAGTATTAACAACAAAATGATTGCCTGACGAGCCAGAAAGAAGGTATGCAAATTCATACCGTGCCTCGTCATCTATTGTACCGGCATATCTTTCATCAAGGGATACCAAGCGCTCCGACGCAAGCGCTATCTTGAGAAGAGTATCCCAGTCCCATCCTCCTGATTTGGCAAGCGCGTATAAATTGCCGCTGTAGTTTGATGCCTTGACAATATTAGAGTTGAAATAAACGCATGCAAAATCTTCGGGTGAACGGACAGCATCACCCGCAAGTGCATAAATATAGTGACCTCCAGTTAACTGTGATATCGCCGCTGCATCAAAGTATTCTTTTGTCAGGTCGATAAACGGAAGCGATCTTAGGTTGAATAGGTACCCGTCGACAGCAAGCCGCGCCGTTATGTGTTGCGGCGTGGCAAGAAGGTCTGCGTAATAAAGCCCGCTTTTTACCGCGTCGCTGAGTTCATTATAAAGCGTTTCTTCATCAGACTCAAAATAACGAAGCTTGCAGTTCAGCTTCTCTTCGACCTTTAAATTTCGCTTATATAGGGCATAAGAATACGACGCCGTGTCTTCTTCCCCGCCGGATTCAATATTCATACGTGACGCTGCTGTCACCGCAACAATGACCGTATTGCCGCCGAAATTATATTTAACAGCTGTTTCAAGGTATTTATCAGCTATTGCCTCCCCATCATATTCGTATTTTATAATGTTTTTCTCCTTATCATCCGTTTTATCGTTTCCATTCTCCGTGGTAGTCGTACTGTCAGTGTCACCGGTGTCGTCAGTTTCAGTATCAGCCGATGTGTCGCTTATTTTATCCTTGAGATATGGTATTTTATCTTCATTTAATATGATAAAAGAGCAGCCAGGGAGTGTCAGAAACACGCATATAAAAATTAAAAGCGAAATAACAGCTGTAAAACGTGCGCTCATTTTGGGGCGCAACATATTTTTACGCTTCATATTCGCTTCTATTTTTACATTTGTCTTTTTGTTTATTGTCGTTTCCGTTGCCATACATATGGTATCGTTTTTATCCCGTCTTATCCTCATGCTCATAATATCTCCGCACGACAGAACGATTTTAGAATTAATAAAGAATGAAACACCTATATTTATGTCACTGTGCTGTGTTAGCACTATCCATAACTGTTGTTATAACGAAACCATCTACATTGTTGCCCGAAATGTCATGCTCGACACCGATGGGAACGTATATATCCGTTTTGCCGCCATCTGTTGGCTCACCGTCACATGCAGCATAATAAATTTGATATGTTACACCGTCATGTGCCTCAAATATCAGCGGTGAATCATAACTGTATAAATAAAGCATTTCTATATACTCTTCCAAAACAATATCATTTAACATTATTATCTCCGCGTGAGGCTCTCCGACATAACGGAAATGCCAATATTCATAATGTATGCCCGTTATGTCCTGCTTGTCCTCAGGATAACGATGTATAAAACCGTAAAGCCAGCAGTTATCCACATACCATCCAGCCGCTTCACTGTTTTCGTATGAAACAATGTCAAGTGCATATCCGGTATGATGCTCGCTATAACCGGGTATTGCAACGTATTTATACGCCTCCTCCTCACCAACGCTTTCAATGCGTGAAGTAAGGAGGGCTTCTTGCTCTTCATAAGTTCTATGACCGCTGTTGATTATTGTACCGTCGTCCCCGGTAGCTTCGTAATACGCATTGACAAACTCGTTTAAGCGGCCAAAAATATACGCATCACATGAAATAGATGCTGTTGCAAGCCCGTAATGCGGGGATTTATCCTTATTTTTATAAAGCAGAACTATGTTTTCATCATCGTCAAAAACATATTCGCACCAAGGATTAACTAAAATCAAATATCCTTTATTTACAATGCTGTTATCGACAGAGATTAACTCATATTTATCTTCATCCGCTTGAGTCTCATCACCAGTGCCGCTGCCATCACCCTCGCTATCGCCCACACCGCTTGTGCTGACGTTTTCTGTATCACTTGTATCAATGGGAGAGCGAGGCTCTGAGTTTATAAAAAAATACACAGTCAAAATAA
>JAAYLD010000027.1 GCA_012522015.1 Clostridiales bacterium | reverse complement strand
GCGTCAGAGCCCCCCTTTGCTATACCCGGCGCACAAAGATATGTCACAGACGGCCCGTTCTTATTTAGAGGTGAAACCGGACGTCTTTATATGCTATGGTCGACAATGGCTGCAACAGGATATGTGCAGGCTGTCGCCGTATCCGAAAGCGGTGATATTGAGGGTCCGTGGTACCATGATCATTCGCTCCTTTTTGAGCGTGACGGAGGCCATGGAATGATCTTCCGAGATTTATCCGGCAATTTAAAGCTTGCTCTTCACCGCCCTAATAAGAATCCATATGAACGTCCTGTATTCTTCAATATAAAAGAAAAAAGTGGTTTTCTCAGTGTCGTTGATAATGTCATCTGACACCGAGTACAAGTGTTAAATATACTAATAAAAATGTAAGCCGGAGCTACTGTGTACGGCTCCGGCTTTCCTTTAGTCAATCAGTTGTCGAATAATAATATAAAAAAGAAAATAAGCAATATAATTTGGGAAATGTTTCTCCAAAAGGAGTTAAAAGCGTAAATGAAATCCGATATTGAAATAGCGCAGGCCGCAGAACCTATTGATATTTTTAGTGTTGCAGAGAAAGCCGGAATACCAAAAGAATATGTTGAACCTTATGGAAAAGGCAAGGCAAAAATTGATCTGTCAATTATGAAATCGCTCATTGATAAGCCAAAAGGCAAGCTTATCTTAGTCACAGCAATCACTCCAACTCCTGCGGGCGAAGGTAAGACAACGACGACAATAGGGCTTGCAGACGCACTTTCTCTTACAGGCAGAAAGACTATCGTAGCGATTCGTGAACCATCTTTAGGCCCTGTATTCGGTATAAAAGGTGGCGCTACCGGAGGTGGTTATTCGCAAGTAATACCTATGGAGGATATTAATCTTCATTTTACAGGTGATATACATGCTATTGGCGCAGCGAACAACCTGCTTGCCGCTATGATAGATAATCATATATATCAGGGAAACTCCCTCGGGATTGATCCGAGACGTATAACATGGCGTCGCTGTATGGATATGAACGACAGGCAGCTTCGCAGTATAATAAGCGGCCTTGGCGGAACAATAAATGGTGTGCCGCGTGAGGACGGTTTTTATATTACAGTCGCATCCGAAGTGATGGCGGTTCTTTGTCTCTCTGAATCTATCTCTGACCTTAAAACCCGCTTATCGCGCATTATCATAGGTTATACATATGACGGCTCACCCGTCACGGCAGGTGACCTTCATGCAGAAGGTGCTATGGCCGCTCTTCTGCGCGATGCTATCAAACCTAACCTTGTAACAACGCTTGGCGGAACACCTGCTCTTATACACGGCGGCCCTTTTGCAAATATAGCACACGGCTGCAATTCCGTTATTGCTACGAAATTAGCTCTCCATCTTGCTGATTACACAGTAACTGAAGCAGGTTTTGGTGCCGACCTTGGCGCTGAAAAGTTTTTCGATATAAAATGCCGCGCGGCTTCACTTGTGCCATCAGCCGCCGTTGTAGTCGCAACAGTGCGAGCTCTTAAAATGCACGGTGGCGCACCTAAAACATCGCTTTCTGATGAGAATTTAGCGGCTTTGTCGGCAGGAATACCGAATCTTTTGCGCCACATATCAAACATACGCGATGTTTTTGGCGTTCCTGTCGTCGTCGCCATAAACCGCTTCTCTACCGACACACAAGCTGAACTCTCGATTCTCCGCTCTGCATGCGCTGAGGCTGGCGTTGATGGTGTAATCTCCGAAGTCTGGGAAAAAGGTGGCGAGGGCGGTATTGAGCTTGCAGAGCGCGTCGCCGCGCTTTGTGAAACAAAGTCAAACCTCCGATTCGCATATAGTACTGACTTATCAATTACGGAAAAGCTCAATATTATTGTAAAGCGTATATACAGAGGTGCGGGCGTCGAGTTCACATCAGCGGCGAAAAAACAGCTTGATAAGCTTGAATCTGATGGTTTTGGCAAACTGCCCATTTGCGTGGCAAAAACGCAGTTTAGCTTCTCCGACGACGCGCAGAAGCTGGGTGCTCCCAAAGGTTTTACTGTTACCGTAAATAATCTTCGCGTATCTGCCGGCGCCGGGTTTGTCGTTGCCTATACAGGCGGTATTATGACAATGCCGGGGTTACCGAAATCCCCAGCAGCCGAGCACATGGACATCGACGCAAACGGCATAATAAGCGGACTTTTTTAAATGAATTCCTCCTCACATTATTCCATTTCCGCAAAGGAGTATGAATATGGCAAGAACTAAGGAAAATAAGCAAGATTGTTTTATCAAAAGAATTTTTAAACGCTATTTCATCGACGCGATGAGCTCAATGATGCTCGGGCTTTTCGCCTCGCTTATAATCGGGACAATACTTAAGCAGTTTGCAAAGCTTTCCATACTCAGCTTTCTTGCCCCGCTTGCAGATGTGGCCACGAATCCTTATGTTGTAGGCGCTGCAATCGGTGCCAGTATATCATGGGGATTAAAAGCTAAGCCACTTGTAATTTTCACAGCCGCTGTTACAGGCTCACTCGGTTATTATTATGGTGGAGCTGTCGGTGCCTATGTCGCCGCTACAGTGGGAAATGAATTTGCGTCGCTTGTCGCATCAAAAACGAAAATTGATATTATAATCACACCTCTGATGTCAATTATCACAGGCGGCACAGTTGGTGTGTTTGTCGGCCCGTACATCGATAGTTTCATGAAGATGCTTGGCGATTTCGTGAACAAAACAACAGTGCTTTCCCCCGTTCCCATGGGAGCAGCTGTTGCCGTTATCGTCGGTCTTGTCTTAACAGCTCCTATTTCCTCAGCAGCTCTCTGCATCATGATTGGGATAGATGGAATTGCTGCCGGTGCTGCCGTTGTGGGCTGCTGCTGCCAGATGGTCGGGTTTGCCGCCGCAAGCGCTCGCGACAACAATATTGGCGGTGTAATTTCACAGGGTATCGGCACATCGATGCTGCAGTTCCCGAACATCCTCAAACACCCGCAAATTTGGCTTGCCCCGACGCTTGCGTCAGCTATTCTCGGTCCGATATCAGCTGCTGTCCTTGGAATGACAAACACATCTACAGGCGCAGGCATGGGAACATCAGGTCTTGTCGGGCAGTTCGGCGCATTTGAAGCAATGAGTGAGGCGGGCATAAGCCTCGAAATAATCCTTTTAGAGATAGCTGTTATGCACATTATTGCACCGGCTGTTCTGACGTTTATGTTCGACTTTGTCTTCCGCCGCATTGGTTGGGTAAAACCGGGATATATGAAGCTTGAAAACGTTAGCTAATAATTGTTTTCAAAATATTTATATAATTTAGTACTATCGAGCTGAATAATTAAAGGAATAAGAAAAGTGCAGTTTTAATACTGCACTTTGTATTTCATTGTTTACTTCTCTATATCACTGTCATTATCATCACAGGCGATATCACTATCGCTATCACTATCCGCATGCTCCCCGCTTCCGTTTTTGTCTGCAAGCTGAGACATCATCAAGTCAAGTGGATTGTAATCCGATTGTACGGCCAATCGGTTTTCCTCTTTTATCTCGACTAATAGTTCCTCCCGAATAACTCTTATATTCCGTGGCGCTTGTATGCCAAGGCGTATTTTATCCTTTTCAATGTCTAAAACGGTTACAACGATGTCATCTCCGATAATAATACCCTCATTTTGTTTTCTTGTTAGTACAAGCATAAAACTTAACCATCCTCTGACATCGTCTTACATGAAAGCTCCTTGACCGGCACACGTACGCCGTATCTCTTATCATCCAAGATTATCTGACGAGCCTTGCTGTTCCTTACGTTAATAATAATTGGAGCCAAAAGGTTTATAGTCATTAATTCAAGGGATTTTGGAATACGAAGTACGTTTAGTACATAGACATCCTTAATTTGCTCAATCTCAAGTGCGTTTATATCCTCTTGGGAAATATCGAATGAGTAATTGGAGCAAATTTTAAACGGATCTATAACTGGCAGCGATATCTCCGTATGATCAAGCGATTGTAGCCAGCATATAGGCTTGCTTTCTTCACTTGCAAGTAAAACGAAGTGCTTATTATCCTCAAGGCCCGGCAAGCCATTTTCAAATTTTATTATCTTTTTTTCATCAATCTCGACAACACCGAAATGTGCTGTTTGTATGTCCATCACCAAATCACCGTCTTAATTAGTTTTTTAGATTAAAGCTGTACATCCAGATTTGCGCCAGTTTCTTCGGGGGGAATATATTCTTCCACGACAGTATATTCGATTGAAGGTTTTTGAGAGAGGTATATGTCAATCGACATTTTGGGCTCAACTTTGATGCTCGGAAGCTGCATCTCGTCCCATGTAATTTTAACATCATTCAAATGCCAGTTAATTTTTATATCGCCAGTATCGCCATACATTTTTATATCATCATTCGGGACGCCGACTTTAATTTCAGGGATATATTTCTCAAGAACCTTACTTCTGTAAAGTTGTCCTATCCTATTGCCTGTATAAGGCAAATCCCTCATAAACTTTGCATTATATGCTATTTTACGAATACCGGCACTTGCTTTTTCCTTTGCGGCTGACACACTGTCAGATATAAGAGTGCGGGCAGACTTCAAACCGATATTATCAAAGAAATCTTTCATGTCAAGCTTAATTTCTCCCTCTTCTATTTCAACCGTCATTATGGCTTGAGAACGCTCGACATTCATTTTTCTATTCTTTATATCTATTTTTAAACGCGCATTTTGGTGCTCTACGCCTATTTTTGCCATCTGTTGTTCGATCTGAAGTCTTAACACTTTCATATCAAGCTCCGTCTGCTATGTTTATCACTATTTCAAAAAGTCAAGTAAAGATGTTTTAATTATCTCAGCTCCTGCAGCAAGAGCAGCGTTGTATACTGTGAGTGCAGTGATAAGTTGTGTTATTGACTGTGCCATATCGGCGTCAATAGCATCTGAAAACATTTCTAAATAGTTATATTCGCTTGATTCGTACCGTGTCGAAATCAAATCCATGCGATTAATTGACGCACCAATTACTGTTTCAAAGCTTAAAACAGAACTTTGAGCAGCTTGAATTTCGGAAATGTATTTTGAGAGCCCGCTGACGTCGTTTGATTTCAACATGGATACGCATTTATCAATCATATAATATAGATTATCCTTACCGGAACCAAAGAGGTCAAGACCCGTATACATATAATAGACTGTATTATTTTTGCCTATTTGAATAGAGCATTTATTATTTGCTTCTATTTCTAAATTAGTTAGAGCATTCGAAGCCGATAATACGGACTCCATCTCACCCCTAAGCTCTGATAAGACATCATTCATACTGTAATCAAGACCGACTGTATCATCGGAGTTGTCAAGCAACTCGCCAATGGAATTTAAAATGGCCTTTGCGTCATCTATATTAAAGCGGTTATTTAACTCCGCCTCAGTTAAGACAGAAATGTGCTTTTCTTTGTAATATTCATAATCTATTTCGCCGGTTTCGGTGCGTTTAATCGAAGGATCGGTGACTAAAATATAATCTCCTGCTAATTTAAGCGATATTTCATCACTTAGCTTATCTGACAATTCAGAAAGTGAATTTACAAAATCAGTGAGCTTTTTATATCCTTCGCTTGCTCCTGTGTCTAAACCAAAACGCTCTGCGCCTTTTAGCGCAGCATTTGCAGAGTAGATGATTCCGCGGACGTTATATAAAGCTTTGGCGCATATCGTATCTCTTGCATATTCGTCAGACGATGCATCGGCAATGTCAATAATACATTGTTTTATATCGTCCGCGAATTTTGCCATAGAATCAGCGTTCGCGTTGTAATCATCATAACATGCTACCTGAGTCAGGTCTATATTGTTATAAATGAGGTGGCCTGTTGCCGGGTCTACTGTAAATGGAGGCTTAACAGCACCGTTATTGTCTATTGTTCCGGTAAAATTGAAGCCGCCGAAAAGATATGTCGTTCCTATTGTAGTGTTGCCGATTGTGACAAGCTCCTCTTGTAAAGTTATCAGCTCGTCAGCTATTATTGACAAATCTTCTTCATTTTTACCGGCACCGATTGCTTCTATTACTTTCTCATAAACCGTCTGTATAATATTATTTATGCTTTTCGTAGCAACCTCAGCCTCTTTTAGATAGCTTTTAGCTGTGTTAATATTATTATCAAAAATCTTTAAACTTGTCAGCTTATTTCTTGATCTCAGTGCAGTTACGGTAGCCTGAGGATCATCTGATATATTAGTAATACGCCTTGTTGTGTTAACTTGATTCTGGTATTTATTCACTCTTTCAAGGCTTTCATACATGCCGTTCAGAAATTGATTTATCATCATTGAATTAGTTATTCTCAAAATAGTCACCCCTTTAATACTAATATAGAAGATACCTCACAAGCTACCGCTCAGATGAAATAATGGGAATAATACTATCGTCTGGTATATATGACTAATCCTTCCTTTACCTGCCTACAACGCCGGTGTCTCTTATGAGTATATCAAGCATTTCGTCAAGAGCGTTTATTACTCTTGAGCAGGCGTTGTATGACTGTTGATATACGATAAGGTTTGTTGCTTCCTCGTCTATCGAAACACCAGATATCGACATTCTCTGAGTCTCAATGCTGTCAAGAAGCGATTTTTTAGTATCACACACACTTTTGCTTGTTTTAAGCGAAATAGCAAGCGTCGATACAAGAGAGTTCAACGCGCCGTAATACTTACCGTCAGAAAAAGAATCGCGTAATTTTTCGGCTATTTTTGAGTTCCCGCTAAATGTATTGTCCTGTGTTATTTCATCAGAGGAACCGGCAATGTTCCACACACTCTCAAAAATACTATCGCTTAATCTAAAGTTACCGGCAGTTATTCTTGAATAGTCTCTGTTGCCGCTAATATCAAGTGGAACATTAAAGAAGTCTACGCCAGTTATGCTGCCCTGCTCGTTTGTTGGATACGTATAACCAGTCGTATGTATATCGTTGATTGTTTGAGCTACAAGACGCGCAAGTTCGTTTAATTTATCTATGTAATAAGGTATCCCCTCGCCATATGTATTACCGGAGCCGTCCGAAATAACCATTTCCATATGGCTATAAAGCTCGCCGCTTATTACAGTGCCGTTTTCGATACTCAACTTAACCCCATCAAGGGTTAGATTGTTGCGGCAATACTCGGATCTGGCAACTACATTTGGCTCAACAGCATCTTCGATTCCCATATTTGAGCTGCCATAAACAAGCGCAACTCCGCAAAACGTAACGTCATACAAATCGCTATATTCCGGATTTGCTGTGAGCTCGACATCAATGTATTTAGTAAGATCTGTTATAAGCGCGTCTATTTGTTCCTTACCATCAAGAGAGGTGAGAGTTCCAGCTAATATTTCTGCATTTATATCGGCAATTTGCTTTGTTATAGCGTCAATTTCAGCTTTATATGATGATGCAGATGTTATTTCAATTTTATTAAAGCTTACCCCGGCTACAAGATCAACTCCGCCAATTTTGACATCAATCATGCTTTTATTGATATCACTGTTTTCATACGTGATATTGACATATCTGGACAGCTTATCAAGAAGCAGGTTTCTTTGATCACGGAGATCGTTTGCCGTATAACCGCTTCTTTCGTACTCTGCTATAGCTATATTTAACTTTGCAATCTGCTCAGCGGTTGAATTAATAATATCGGCGTTTGTTTTTATGCTGTAGTTTTGATCATCCCAAAGATCTATCATTTCATCGTACAGCACTCTGAAGTTTTCAGTCATGCTCACCGCTGCTTGCTGAACTGATGTTCTGTACTCTTCGCTTGTCGTATTGTTGGCAAAATCTTTTAAAGATTGGTAGAAGCTTTCGAGGGATCCTGTGATTCCCTGACCTTCTTTCAGTTCAGAATTAAACAGCCCCTCAAGATAAGCCAGCGCATTTGTCCTGTATTCGCTGTAATTATAGTCCATATTGAGGTCTCTGTACTGATTGTCAAGGTACAGATTCCGAACTTGCTGTGTATCTACGATAGCAACGCCGCGCCCTGTCTTATCTGCTGTGACTTGGCTGAGTAAATACCTGCCTTCAGTCGGTTCTATGGCGGAGGTTATGAGTCTTTGACGTGTGTATCCGACTGTATTAGCGTTTGCTATATTATGTCCTGTTAGCTTTAAGTTGGTCATAGCTACGGAAAGACCGGTTTTTGCTATTTCAAGGCTTCCGAATGTTGATGCCATTTCCCCCTCCGTAAATCTTTAATATAAACGACAAATGCAGCTAATTTATATATATTTTGATATATTTATACTCGTATATTATATCGTAATTTTATTGTCAGACTTTATAATCAAGCAAGCTGGCACCTTCATTTTCCTCTTGCTTTATCCCCTGCTGGTCATATGAATTTAATCCTTCTTCTTTACCGGCTATATACAGCAGATTTATCATAAAACTTGTGTATTCTATCTTACTATTGACTAAAGCACGGTTTGTTTCGTTTTGTAAAATAAGTTTTTCGGTTTCCTCGGCGAGTTTTGAGCCAATACTTAATAGCCGGCTTCTAATATCAGGGCTTTTAACACACTCGATTATGTCTGACAACTTTACGCCATCAGCCACAGCCCCAGAACCAGGCATCAAAGAAGCAACAATGTGCCCCCGCTCCTCTTCATTTGCCCGAAGTTCCGCAATTATTTCTTCTTCGTTTTGTACGAGGTCGTCAAGAGCAGAAATATCGTCCGTTTTCAATATTTTTTCTTTTTGTGCAGCAATTTCCGTAAGCTTTAAAACAATAGCCATCGCACGTTCTAAATTATCTAAAAGTTCAAAAGAGGCCTTGCAGGATTCCATTTTTCATTCTCCAGTTTTATTATCCTTTAATAAGTCCGCTGATAATTGCCTCTACAATTTTATCATCATGTATTGAGTATTCGTTTTTCTTGATTTCCTCCATGATTCTGGCAGCATTAATCTCATCTTCTATTTCTGATTTTTCAAGCAAATCCTTTGCTACCCTCATGTATGAAGAAAGCTTTTTCGCATCCTCTGAAATTTCAAAGCTATCGGAAACATTAGCGGTGAAATTAACCTTCGGTTTGTTCCCTTTTAATATGCTTAAATATTTCGATATGTTTTCAGTTTGATTAACACCATTAATCTTCACGATATATAACCTCAACTAAATTAATATTTTATTATTTTTCATTTCTCCAATGTGCAAGTGGTAGAGTGCCACTAAATGATTCAGTTTTTGTTTTTTCATCTGTACTTTTTGCTTTTTCTTTATTTGTTGTATTGTTTTGCTGTTTAAAAATGCCTGATACCTTTGACATACAATCACTGCACAATATGCCTTCTGATATTGCAACTCCACATGTTACGCATTTTTTCCTGCCATTAAGTTTGCTACCATCAATGACAACCCATCCCTCGTCTATCAGATAATTCAGCGTTTTTTCCGTAATGCCAGTTTCTTTAAGGATGGACTCAAAATCTCTCTCTTCAGGGTCACTGTATAAGTAAGCTCTGACCTTTGAATAAGCATCATCCACTATATTTATGCAGTATTGGCATACACTGGTATTTGTTGTTGTACTATATATATTGCCACAATACCTACACTTTTGTAAAGGCATATTCTCGCCTCCTTAATTCTAATACTGAGGCTCCACTTCTACTTAATGAATATTATTCGCTAATTCTTCCATACTGTCAGCCGTACGCAGGGCGCTGCTTGCGAACGAATATGCCCTCTGCGTGCGCAACAGCAGTGTTAACTCTTTTATAAGGTCAACATTTGAATTTTCAAGAGCGCCTTGAATAACACTAAAATCTCTTAATGCTGTGGCTTCGCCTGACACCTCTGTTGCCTGATAACGTGAACCTCCGGCAGACATGAGCCCGTCGGGATTTGTGAAAGATACAATTCCAAGCGATGATGACCAGCCATCCCCGCTGTATAGTACGCCATCTTCTGTTGCGCTGACCGAGGATATGTCGCCCGGGAGATTGATCCGTTCCCCGTTTCTATTTAACACATAATAACCATCGTTTGTTACAAGATAATTATTCTGTCCCTCGTGTGAGACCGCAAAGCTTCCATTTCTTGTGTAATAACGCTCGCCATCTGCACCGGAAATCATAAAGAATCCGTCGCACCTTATTGCAAAGTCCAGTACCTGGCCTGTGAAATTAATAGTGCCATCGCTGAAATCAGTCGCTATAGAAGCTGTAAGGACACCGCTTCCGCGAAGAAGATTCGAAGCTTCGCTGTCAGTCCCATCGGGATTGTCGATTAAGGTATATAAAGCATCTTTGAAATTCACAGTCGAGGATTTAAAGCCCGCTGTGTTGATATTAGCAATATTATTTGCGATGTTATCGATCCTTGTCTGCTGGGTTTTCATGCCAAGTGCCGCTGTGTGAATAGCTTGCATGATAAGCATTAACCTCCTAAGCTTCCAAGTTTAACAGCAAGACCAAGCGACTCATCAGTTATGCTGACAATCTTTTGACTTGCCTCGTACTTACGATAAACCGTTATCATATCGGTAATTTCATCAATAACATTTACATTTGAAAGCTCCTGCATACCCTGACGCACAACAGCTCCGTTTGCAGGGACAGCAGCGGCTCCACCGTAAGCATAATAAAGGTTATTACCCTCTTTGCGAAGCACGCCTTCATCTTCAAACGTCTCAATGCGCAGTCTTCCAACGTTGCGCCCGTCGACATTTATTACACCGTTTGCCAACACTTCAAATTCAGTCGTACCAATATTAATTCGTCCTTCAGTTCCAAGGACGTAATGTCCATCGGCAGTGACAAGATAGCCATTACCATCAACAGAAAAATTGCCAGATCTCGTATAGCGAACGCCTTCTTCTGTTTCAATTGTGAAAAAACCATCGCCTGTTATTGCAAGATCAGTACTGACACCGGTTCCTTCAAAAGCGCCGCTCGAAAAATCTGTTACAATTTCATCAACATGGGTGCCGTAGCTGTATGGGCCAACATCTACGCCACCATAAACCTTTACACTTGGATCGTTTAATCTTTTAATTATTTCTTCGTTGAATGTCGTCGTCACAAGCGTATCTTTTTTGAAACCGGTCGTCTCTGCGTTGACAAGATTGTTTGTCAACACATCCATCTTATTTCGTTGAACCATCATTCCTGTGGCAGCTGTGTACAATCCCCTGACCATACAATACCTCCATATATGCTTAAGGCTATATGTTCCGATGCGGCACGTAATGGTTCTTTCTTGTTTTTATCGATAACTTTTTTATGTAATTAACAAGAAAAGAACTATATTATTATTTTTTTACATTTTGTTTACAACATCAGTTAGCCAGTGAAATTTTTCAAAGCCATTTTCATGTCAAGTAGTATTCTTGAATGTAACTGAGACACTCTCGAATCGGAGACTCCAAGAATATCAGCTATGTTTTTGAGCGGCAGGCCTTCATAATAATGAAGCGTTATAAGCATTTTATCTCGTTCGGAAAGCTCAGAGACAACCTTTTTCAGCGCATCATAAATTACCTCATCCTCAAGACGCTGATAAGGATCGTCAGATATTGAGCTTTCAGATTCTTCTGTATTCTTTTCAAATATTATTGACTCGAATGATACGAGGTTGAACATATGTGACTTCTGAAGGACTTTCTGAACTGAAGACTTTTTTATTCCAAGGTATTTAGAGATCTCTTCATCCGTTGGTTTTCTGTTATACCTCGCTTCAAGTACCTCGTACGCATTCTGTATAATGTTTATTTTTTTACGCAGGCTTGTCGGCGCCCAGTCTTGTTTGCGCATATAATCAATAATTTCGCCCCTGATACGGGAAGTCGCATAAGTCTGGAATTTAACGCCAAACGACCTGTCGTATTTATTAACTGCGTCTACAAGCCCGAGCACACCGCAATTAATGAGCTCGTCCTTTTCGCTGTAATCTCGATAGTATGGCATAAGGCGCTTAACTATAATATTGACTATGTACAGATAATGAGATATTATTTCGCTTTTTATCTTTTCATCACCTGTGGCGAAATACTTATCCCAAAGCGCTTCAATGTCGTTATTATCTTTTTCACTGTCAATATTGTCGGTATTTTTGATGTTGTCGAGATTGTTAAGATTGCCGTTATAATCATTTTTTTCTTTATTTTCTTGCATTTTTCTAAACCTTCTCTACCAACACATACAAGGTGCTTTCTACACAAAAACTATACAGTTATGGTAGTTTTATAATGCTCTCAATCTGAAGCTGTTTTGTCGGCTCAACCTCGGCATATGATAATACCGTAAGCCCTGGGGCTACCTGCTCAATTATCTTCTTGAACTTCGCTCTTGTAACTGGAGCTGTTATCACAACAACCCGCTTCCCTTGAGTTGATGCTTTATCTATTATTTCTTTTGTGCTCTTGTAAATTCCTTGAAGCTGCTCAGGTTCAAGTATTGTAACTGTCCCTGTGTCAAGCAGCTTTGTTTTTTCAAGTATTATCTGCTCAACCTTTGAGTCAAGGGCAACAATGAGTATATCATCATCCGAGAAGAACCTCTGCGTTATTACCCTGCTTAAGTTTTGTCTGACATACTCGGTCAAATCATCCGGATTCTTTGTAATTGAGCCATAATCAGCAAGAGTTTCAATTATCGTCGTCATATCTTTAATCGGTACATTCTCACGAAGAAGCCTTACAAGAATCTTCTGAATGTCGCCATATGTAAACATTTTCGGCACAACTTCCTCAACAAGCGTTGGCTGCTGCTGCGCAAGATTATCAATAAGCATTTTGACCTGCTGACGGTCAATTAGCTCGCTGCTGTGCTGTTTGATTACTTCCATTAGATGAGTAGTTATGACAGACAGCGGATCAATCGTCGTATAGCCAAGAAGTTCAGCGCGTTCTCTTTGCTTCTTTGTTATCCAAAGTGCAGGCAATCCGAATGTCGGCTCAGTTGTTTCAATTCCAGTTATCGTTTCCTCGACCCCGTCCGTATTTATAGCAAGATAGTGATCCGGCATGACCTCGCCTTTTGCGACTTCGCTTCCCTTAATCAATACCCTATATTCGTTTGGCCCAAGCCTTACATTATCCCTCATTCTAATTGATGGTATTATAATTCCAAGGTCAACTGCGCACTGTCTTCGGATCATTATAACGCGGTCAAGCAAATCCCCGCCCAAGCTTTTGTCAACAAGTGGAACAATACCATAACCGAACTCAAACTCAATTTGCTCAACCTGAAGGAGATTGAGTACATTTTCAGGCCTGCGTTTTTCCTCTGCGCTCATTTTGGCTGTTTCTTCTTCGACTGTCTTTACAGGCTGAGCTTGCGAGCGCATCTGAAGATACCCTATTACTAAAAGAACGGCTGCTATTGAGAGAATCTGAAGCTTCGGGAACCCAGGTATTAAGCAAATAAGGACTAAAACGGCGCCGCATATTAATATTGTGTTCGGATTAGATATCAGTTGTTTTGACAAATCCGAACCAAAACTGCCTTCCGACGCTGATCTTGTAACGACTATACCTGCTGACGTTGATATTAATAGCGCGGGAATCTGGCTGACGATTCCGTTGCCGACAGTTGCCATCGTATAAACAACAGCGGCTTGTTTAAAGTCCATGCCTTCCATTGTAAGCCCGACTACGAGCCCACCAATGATGTTGACGGCAGTAGTAATTATTGAAAGTATGGCATCGCCTTTGATAAATTTACTGGCACCGTCCATAGCGCCGTAAAAATCAGCCTCTCGCTGTATGTCATCCCTGCGCTTTCGCGCAGTAGCTTCATCAATTACACCTGTGTTTAAATCAGCGTCAATTGCCATCTGCTTACCGGGCATAGCGTCAAGCGTAAAGCGGGCAGCAACCTCCGAAACACGCTCGGCACCTTTTGTTATTACAACGAATTGAAT
Source organism: Clostridiales bacterium (assembly GCA_012522015.1). Lineage (GTDB taxonomy): Bacteria > Bacillota > Clostridia > Oscillospirales > CAG-272 > DTU064. Next base: position 19,341 of record JAAYLD010000027.1, on the reverse strand, counting down.
CGCGATTATGATAATGAATACAATAATACCTACGACAATGTTTCCGCTTATGACAAATGAGCCGAATGTGGCGATTACTTCACCAGCGTTGCCCCCATTGCTTAGAATAAGCTTTGTTGCCGATAAGTTAAGCGCAAGCCTAAAGAGCGTTGTTAGAAGTAAAAGCGTCGGCAGCACTGAAAACTCCAGTGCGTTTTTTATGAAAAGTGTCGTCAGCATCATAAATAATGACGCTGTTATATTGATTATCAAAAGCGCGTCAAGAAGCCATGTAGATATCGGGATAATTATAAGTAGTACAATACCAAGTGTTATGCCCGAAACGATTATATCGGATCTTTTCATTAAAACGAACCTTTATGCTTATCTTTTATTTGTAGTTTTATAAACATAGATAAGTATATCTGCGATCGCCTGATACATCTCAGGTGGTATTTCACTGCCTATCGGACATGATGTATAGAGAGCGCGGGCGACAGGTTTATTTTCAACGATTGCTATATTATACTTCTTAGCTACTTCCTTTATTCTGAGTGCAAGATAATCCTGACCTTTCGCGACGACAACAGGAGCTTTATCAATATTTTCCTTATACCTGAGTGCAACAGCATAATGTTCCGGGTTTGTCACAACAACAGTTGCTTCGCGTAAGTCTCTCATCATGCGCATCATGCTCATTCTGCGCTGTTTTTGCTTTATCTTGCCCTTTATCTGGGGGTCACCTTCAATCAGCTTATACTCTTCTTTCACTTCTTGCTTTGTCATCATCAAATCTTTTTCATATTTCCACCATTGATAAAGGGCATCTAACAATGAAAGGCTTATCAAAATAAGAGCAATTGTAATCGCCATTGAAAAACATGACGTCATCAAATAGGAAAAAGCCTTCGAGGGGCTTGTGTAAATCATCCTGATAAAATCAGGTATGTAAGCCTTTATATATTTGTAAATAACATAGGTAAGAGCAGCAACTTTTATAAGGGATTTTGCAAGCTCAACGAAAATAGTGGGCGAAAATAACCTTTGGAACCCGTTAACCGGGTTGATTCTGCTAAAATCCGGCTTCAGTTTTGCCGTAACGAAAAGCGGGCCTGTTTGAAGAACATGAGCAAGTACCGCGCAAACAATTCCCGTTGCCATTATTGGAATAACAGATGGCAAAACAGTTATTAATATATTCTTATAATCAGACATTACCGACCGCGCTGTTATGTTCGCAGCTTTTTCAGCGACGCCGCTTGACATTCGGTCATAAACAAAGGTCTGTAAAAACTCCATGAAACCACTAAAACCGAGTCTTATCGCGCCGAACATTATAAACAGCATAACAGCCGTTACAATGTCGATACTTTTATGTACCTCTCCTCGTTCTCTTGCGTCTCGCCTTTTCTTTGGAGACGCTTTTTCTGTTTTTTCACTACTTCCCTTTTGCGCCATTATTAATTATTTCATTCCCGCAAGATAATTGAACATATCACCGACATAATCAAACGCTTTCGAATATATCGTTTTCGTAAAACCTACAAAGCTTGCAATACATAGCATTAACATGAGAATTCCGATTAGAAGTCTCAACGGTATTCCAACAACAAACATGTTCATCTGTGGAACCGTTCTTATAATAATCCCCATTGCAACCTCAACTATCATCCCTGCAGCAATAACTGGCATGGCAACCATAACGGCAAGCACAAATGAACTTGACATCGTTTCAGCGGCACATAAAAGGATTTCCTTTGGAGCAGTTGCGGCTCCAACAGGGACTTTTTCGAATGTTTTATACATTATCTCAATCAACTTGAGGTGACCGTCATATGAAAAAAACACAAGGAGCAAAACTATGTTTAAAAAACCGCCCGTAATCGGAGACTGTACGTTGTTTTGAGGATCATATATGCTTGCCATTGAAAAACCAATCTGATAATCTATAATGCCGCCGGCTGTCAGTGCAAGGCCGAACATTGTTGTAAGGACATATCCCATCGCTACACCAAAAAGAAGCTCGCGGATACATACAAGAAAGTACTTTAAAAGATTCTCATATGCCGGGAATACATCCGGTGCTGAAATGCTCATTACGAATACGACTGTGAGCATGATGCAAAGACCTATTTTAAAGATAGACGGCACATTTTTTCTTCCGAATATTGGGCTTCCTATAAGAAGCCCGCTCACCCTTAAGAAAAGCAGGAATACATAGTCGATGTGATCGCTTATGACAGACGCTGCTGCCATTACACCCTACCTCAGCATTACATTTATCGACGAGTATAGATCGGTTGTAAAATCTGTCAGGTTGTTAATAATCCAACCACCGAAAATGAGAAGCGACAGAAGTATGCCTATTATCTTTGGCGCGAAAGCAAGTGTCTGCTCGTTAATCTGTGTCGTCGCTTGAAAAATTGAGATGAGAACACCTATGACAAGTGCGACGCCAAGCATCGGAAGTGAGGACATCAGCACAACATATACAGCATTTCGTATTATTGTTAATATTTCAATTTGTGATAGCATATTTTCTTTTTATGTCCTCCGTATATCTTTTCTACCGGGCCCGATACTAAAACGGCATCGCACTATTCAAGCGGATATCATGCGTCATACTCAGCCCGTCATAATCTACGCAGCAAAGCTTGTAATAAGCGTGCCGATAGTAAGCTGCCAGCCATCGACCAAAATAAAAAGGAGAATCTTAAAGGGCATTGATATCATTGCAGGCGGCAACATCAGCATACCCATTGACATAAGTGTGCTGGCGACAATCATATCTATAACTATAAATGGTATGTAAAGAAAAAACCCTATTGCGAACGCATGCTTAAGCTCGCTCGTCATAAAAGAGACGATAACAATTCTATTGGGGATATCATCAAGATTGTCTGTTTCCTCAATCCCCGCTAAATCGGTGAAAATATTTAGATCAGTTTTATATGTTTGCTTTAGCATGAAGTCGCGAAGCGGCTCCATCGCTTTGTCAGCAAACTCTTCAAACTTAATTTCTCCTTCGGAATAAGGCTTGTACGCTTCCTCATTAATCTGTGATAAAGCAGGGCTCATAACGAAAAACGTTATAAAGAGAGAAAGCCCTATGATTACAGAGTTTGGAGGCATGTTTTGAAGCCCGATAGCATTGCGAATCATCGATAAAACGATAACAATTCGCGTAAAGCCCGTAAGCATTATGAGAAGCGTTGGCAACAGTGTAATAAGCGTAAGTAAAATGATAATTTTCAGAGCTTGCGACTCTTCTCCGAGAAGCGAGTCAAGCGTTTCTTCAAGTGTCAGAGCAGATGCGTGAGATGATAACGCAATAATGACAGATATTATTATAAGAACAGTTATAAAAAACAGCAGAACTCTCAAAGCTGACGTTTTTTTGCTCTTTGCCTTTTTTTTGCCGGCATGCTTTAATTCTTCGAATTGTTCATCTGCCAGTTTTCCATTCTCATTCGCAAATACGGTCATAATCCCTTCCGTCCCAACCTCGATAAAAGCTCCTTCATAAAACCTGAGCCACTATCGGGGGGATGATTTCTTGTCTCATCACTATCAGTTTTAATATTTAGCTCATCGGCCCGCATCTTATCAAACTTCTCGATATTTTGACTGCCGACTCCAAGAAGATATATGTATTCGCCAACTTCAATCAGCACAACACTCTTATCCTTCGCCAAAGGAAGAGTTCCAATCAGCTTCATCGGGATTTTTTGATTACCAAACACCCGCCCCCTGCTCTTCAACGCAAGCCGCGGTAAGTAAAGAGCTGATACGATTACAGCGGTAATGGCAAGTATTACTTTAAAATAATCCCAAAAACCCATCGAGTGCCGCCTTATACCTGCATGCTCATTATATCTTTGTATGCTTCGATTGCTTTGTTACGTATTGCAACTGTCAGACTAAGTGCAATCTCGGCTTTTTCAGAAGCAATCATAACTGATGATAAATCATCAAGATTTCCACTGAGAAGATTAAGCGAAAGTAAATTATTTTCTTTATTTGTTTCCTCTGTCAGTGACATCGCTTTTGATAATATGTCGGCAAAATCTGAGTCCCCCAGCTCCGCTCCTGTTTGTGTCCTAAGCAGTTCTTTTGCTGTGCCGTATATATTCTCCAGACTATTAACAAAAGAAGTGTCGATTTCGGGCATTTTTAATTCCTCCGCTTATCTAATTAAAGTAGGACGTAGATGTTTTTTAGCCGATGCTACTTGCCAATTTCAAGAGCTTTTATAGCCATTTCCTTATAAGCGTTGAAAGCCGTTACGTTAGCTTCATATGAGCGGTATGCGGAGATCATGTCCACCATCTCCTGAAGTGTGTCGACGTTCGGGTATTCGACATATCCTTCCTCGTTTGCATCAGGATGATTCGGATCATAGACAAGCTTAAAATCTGTGTTGTCTCCACCAATCTCAAGAACTTTGACGCCGCCAACTACATCGTTTGTGCGGCCTTTTATAATATCGGCGAACGTATTTTCCTGCTCACCAAACACTACGTACTTACGTCTATATGGGCCACCATCTTCAGTTCTTGTTGTATCGGCGTTTGCTATGTTTTGCGCAATAACATCCATTCTAAGCCTTTGTGCTGTCAGACCGGATGCGCTTATGTCCATGCCGCTAAGAAAGCCCATTGCGATACCTCCTAATTATCTCTTGTTGTGTGTATCTCATTATTTAATATTTATTGCGGTATTCAGCTTTTCAAACTCTGAATTTATCCTATTGACAAGCGCATAATACTCAATCTGGTTTTTCGCAAGCGCTACCATTTCAGTTTCAATATCAACATTATTGTCATCCAGTCTTACAGAAGTTGAGACTTTGCGCACCACCTTTGGCTCAATATCAAGTATATCTTTGACATTAATGCTGCTTCCGTCAATGTGACGGCTATGCGTTTTACGTAGCTCTAACTTGCTTTCGTCGTCAGATTTTAAAGCCGCTGTCATAAAATCCTCAAACTCAACCTCAGATGATTTAAACCCAGGGGTATCTACATTGGCGATATTGTTTGCTATAACTTGATTTCTTAACCATGTTACATCAAGGCCTTTTTTCAATAGATCAACCGATGAAAACAGATTGTCCCACATATTATATAGCCTCCTGGTTTTATGACACAGAATAGCGCTACTTAATAATCATGTAGCTGATCCTGTGAGATGCCGTTCTTACCTGCTGTTTTAGCCGCATTATCGCACTCTGCGGCTTCAAAATATGTATCACCTATGTGCTTTTTTTATCACTTAATCAATTCTGTGATTCTGACACCATAATTCTCGTCAACAACGACTACTTCACCACGTGCTATCTTTTTACCGTTGACAATAACCTCAACTAAATCTCCCGCTTGTTTGTCAAGCACAATGATTGAGCCTGTGGTGAAATTAAGCACAGTATTTAAGTTTTTCTTTGCCGTACCAAGTTCAACAGTTACTTGCAGCGGTATATCGTTAATAAGTCTAAAATTTAACATCTCGGTGTTTTTTTCCTTTTGAGACTCCGTGTTGTCATCCAACATATCATCGAAACTATCAAATTGAGGCTGTCTTATAGCCTTAACGGGACGCTTTTTTGCGATTGCACGAGCGTTATTGCCTGCGCCTTCGTTTTTTAAGGCGTTCACAGAGCGTGGTTCTACTTTCTTGATATCGTTATTATCATTTTCCATGTCGTCACCAGTACTCATTAGAGTTTTTATAAGTGTTTTTGCCATATCTATTGACATTAGCTGCAAGAGCTTGCTGTCCAGTAACCCCTCTATTTTCATATCGAAGCTGATCAGAACAAGCGGGGTAGCTCCACCAAGAAACAACTGTGATACATTCTCGCGGTAATCAACCATTGTTACGTATGGAGGAGATATGCTTATTCTTAAACCAACCATGCATGACATCGCGGTAGCCGCTGTCCCCATCATCTGATTCATGACTTCGCTCATTGCGCTGAAGTGAAGATCATCAAGTTTAAAATTATTTTCATCAATTTTACCGTCGCCGCCCATCAAAAGGTCAGTTATAAGCGCAGCATCATAATCTCTTATTAATAAAAGATTATTTCCACGAAGCCCTGATGTAAATTCTACATTAACCACCAGAAATGGGCAATTATAAGGTTCAAATATGCGGTTTGCTTTTACTACCTTAACGTTTGGTGTTGTTATCGTTACTTTATGCCCGATTAGGGCGTACATTGTTGTCGCCGAATTGCCTATACAGATATTCCCGATTTCCCCAAGAGCATCTACTTCTTCCGAGGAAAAATAATCACTTATATTTTCCTCCCACTTGTCGGTCGTGTTTTGTTCCTGACCGTTTATGTTTGTCTCTTCTGTGTCGGCGTTAATCTTGATTTCTGCTCTTGTATCGCCTTTTTTCTGAGACATATCAATCAATATCTTCTTCTCCCATTATATTATTAATAATTTTAACCGCCAAGTGGTTTTTAATAGTACCGACAGAGACGTAATATTTAGGTATTTGTTGACATTTTAATATAAGTGGTTCGTTTATTTTGTGCTGAAGCATGATTACATCTCCAACACTAAGACTCAATATATCTCGTGTAGTTGCTTCTGTTGTGTTAAATTCGCAACTAACCACTATATCAGAGTTTTTTAATGAACTGATAATGCTGTCTGATGGGCCCGTTTGTTTTTTTGGCATTCTACCGGAGTAAACAAATCTTGTCCTTAATGTTTTCATAAAGGGCTCAAGGGCTTGGTGAGGAAGACATAAGCCTATTATTCCGCTTTCGTTACCGATAGTCATGTTAAGCGTTACCATCAACACAGCTTCGTTTAAATCGACAATCTGAGCAAATTGCATACTTGTCTCTATCCTCTCAAGAGTCGATTTAAACTCAAACATTTTACTCCAAGAGTCATCGTGAATTCTAAGCATCTGACTAACGACTCGTTCTAAAATGGCAAGCTCTATCTCGGTAAACTGCCTTCCCTCAGAATTAACTTCACGGGTACCTCCGAGAACACTTTTTATAATTGAATATGAAATTTTTTTTGATAATTGAATTATGATTGAACTCGGAAGTGATACTGAGTTAATTATTGCAATTACAGCAGGTGTTGGAACAGAGTTGTTAAACTCGTTAAAGGACATTTCTTCAATAGAAAGTACTTCCGCATCACACGCTGCTCTCAACATTCCGACAAAGTAGTTCGAAAGCGAATACCCGAAACTTCTGTATACTATGCTTATTGCACGTATTTGTTCCTTTGTAAACTTATTAGCAGTTTTAAAATCATACCGCTTAATGTTATTGCCTTTCTTTTCAACTTCAACTCTCTCGTTTCCCGAAACTATATCCTTTAGTAGTTGGTCTATTTCTGCTTGCGATAACACTTCATTCAATATGATCACCTTCTTCGAACTTTCGTATTTTTCGCATGATCTTATGATTCGGTGTCATTGCATTACAAAATCGCCAAAATACACCGACACTATGTGATTAGTTCCGAGAGCTTCATTCAGCGCTACGGGTATCATCTCTCTTAGCTTGTCTTGGATTGTTGAGCTCTTTATGTCATCTTCATTAAGCCCTCTTAAGATGAATAAAATAGTGTCTCGAATTATAAACTCGTTTTCATCCAAATATTTGTCAAGACCACCTCTGTCTGTAACGATGATAATGGAAGTTTTAAAAAGCTTCGAGCTATCTTTAACATTTGTTACAAAAAAATCTTCAATAGCGTAGTAGTGATACCCTTCTTCAGAGTCATTATTGTTTTTATGTATAACGAAATAATATGCTACTGCGCCTGCAATGAGCAATAACAAAAGAATAATCGTAATAACTGATTTATTATTTGATTTCATCCTTATTACCCTTTGCTATCTTATGTATCGTTTTTCTCAATAATAATATCGACTCGCCTGTTATTTGCGCGTCCTTCCGGTGTATCGTTTGTATCAATAGGCCTGTATTCGCCATAGCCCATTGCTGACAGCTTATCAGGTTCTATATACCCGGTATCAAGGATTAAACGAAGTGTATTCGTCGCTCTTCTTGTTGAAAGGTCCCAGTTGTCAAGGAATTCTTTTGACGTCATCGGTACTATGTCCGTATGTCCTTCAATGCAGACCATCTTCACATATTCGATATTCCAACCGATGATACGAGCGATATTTTTGATAGTATCAACACTCTCCGGGAGTATATCGGCTTTACCTGAATTAAAAAGAGCCAATTCATTAAAGCGAAGGAGGATTTTTCTATCAATACGGACGACGCTCACTTGGTTTCCAAGGTCGAAATCATTAATATATTTCTTTATACTTTCGTATAGACCATCGAAAGCGACGTCTTCTTCACCTTCCTCATCGACGTTGTCGTCCCCGCCGACATCTCCGGCTCCTCCAGCAGAGTCCTCAGTCTCAATTTCATCTTCTTCAATACGGTTGTTATAATTCACCATAGGATCTATGATTCCGATGGGGTCTTCCCTTGCTTGAATTTCGTTAAGCATGGGGATTTCATTATATGACATGTTTTTACCGGAAAATGCTCTGACAAGCATATGAAACTTTTCCGCATCTAATGAGGAAAATGAATATATAAGGACAAAAAAGCATAAGAGCAAGGTTACCATGTCGCCGTATGTATCCATCCAGCTGTAACCGCGTTCTTCTTCATCTATTGTTTTTCTACGTCTTTTCATGTGTCACCTCAAAAAGCAACTGCGATAATACTCATCTCACTTGTTTTTTGTATATCGCTTATTTGCTTTTGCAAATTTTTGCACCAACACAAAACTTTAATATCTCAATTCTTATGCCGTCGGAACCTTTTTCGTATCACTTTCTTTACTGCTGCTAAAAACTCCAACCTCCGCCTTTCTCTCCCGAGACGAATTAGAAAGGTATGCATTGAGCTTTTCCTTGATAATCCTTGGGTTTTCACCGTTTTTAATAGCTACAATACCCTCAATTATCAATTCATTATGCAAATACTCATTTTCACCTATCGCTTTCATGTGTTTTGATAGGGGTGTAAAGACAAGGTTTGCAAGCATTGATCCATAAAACGTTGTGACAAGGGCTACAGCCATGTTCATGCCAATTGATTCCATATTCTGCAGCTTAGTCAGCATGTTAATAAGACCAATGAGAGTACCAATCATACCAAATGCCGGAGAATAAGCAGCAGCTGAATCTAAGATTGCTCGATTTGCTGCGTGACGTTCCTTTGTAATTGATAGCTCCGTGTCAAGTATGCTGGTGATCAACTCGGTGTCAGCCACGTCAACAGCAAGCATTAAACCTTTTTTCAAAAATGGATCTTGGATGCTGTCGATTGAATCATCAAGTGCTAAAAGGCCATATCTTCTTGCAATGTTAGCATATTCTATAATTGCGTCAATATCTTCGTGGAAATTATATGGCTTATATTTTACCGTCGCCCATATAGCTTTGATAAGGCTTTTTATTCTGCTTAACGGATACGATGCGCAAACAGCGAAAATAACGCCTCCAACAACGATGAATATTGATGCGGGATCATAAAAGCTAGAGAGATCCCCTCTCATTTTTATGCTCGTCGCGACACACAAAAATCCCAGTATAATACTGAAAACTATGGATTTATTCATTTTATAAGCCTCGATATATGCTTTATTCTACTTCATTGCGAGCTACTATAATCTTTTTTCGCGCGTCCGCAATGAGCTTAATGACTTCATCAACTGTTTCGGCAACACCAATTTTCCGTCCTGATATCATGGAAATAATTGTGTCTGGGGTCTCTTCCATAAATTCAATTAGATTTTCATTCAGCCAGAACATTTCTGTTCTGTTAATTCGTGTTAATTTTATCATATAACCTCCCAGATGCGCAGAATCAGATTGATAGAGCAAAGCATCGGTTATTCATTAGCGCTTTAAGTTAATAAGCTCTTCAAGCATTGCGTCTGATGTCGTAATTACTCTTGAATTTACCTGATAACCTCTTTGCGTTATTATCATGTTTGTCAGTTCTGTCGCAAGATCGACGTTTGACATTTCAAGATAACCCGACTTAATCGCACCGCATCCATCATTAACAAAGTGTATTTCGGCTTCACCGCTGTTCGACGTAACACTGTAATAGCTGTTCCCTGCTTTTTCAAGTCCTCCGGTGTTGTTAAATGTTGCGAGGACAAGTCTTCCAATCGTTAAGACTTCGCCAATGCTGTTTATTGCAGTTACCGCACCGTTTGAATCGACTGCATAATCTGTGTATGTTTCGTAAATGGGATTCCCATCTATATCCGTTTCGCCTGTCGGAATTGAGCCGATTATTTTAATTCTGTCGAATATGGGATTGCCGTCTACGTCATAAAGCGGCATTCCATTTTTAACATCATCAGCATTGCCCATGACGCCCATTACATAATCACCGTTCGCAGTGACAAGATATCCATCAGCATCAAGGGTAAATGCACCGTTTCTTGTGTAATAATAGGCACCGTCGCTGCCTCTTATAACAAAGAATCCCTCGCCAGTAATTGCAAAGTCAAGTGTGTTTGAAGACGGTTGCATACTGCCTTCCGTCATATTGAGACCTATCGCCGAAATCGTTACACCAAGCCCAACTTGCTGCGGGTTAATTCCGCCGCTCGTTTCTGTTGGAGCTGTTGCTGCGCTGAGAGTCTGGCTATACACATCCTGGAACACAACTCTGCTCGACTTAAAACCTATGGTGTTTACATTGGCAACATTATTGCCTATCACATCCATAGCTGTCTGGTTTGTCTTAAGCCCTGAAACGGCTGAATACAGTGAACGCATCATAAGGCATATATCTCCATTCTTTTTATTTTTTATTTTGTATTTTTTATTTTGTATTGAATAATGGTAAAAATGTTTACTTATAATGTGTTTTTCTTACTCACTGGATTATTTCATGCGTGACAGTTTCTTCGCCTACCTCGGATGGCTGGTTTGTATCATTATCGGTGTCCGCAGGAGCTTCGGGAGTGACTATTTCTCCCGTCACATCATCCGAAAAAATGCGGAGCACATTTGATACATGTATCGCTGTATCGCCAATGACGACGTATGCGCTACCGTTTTTATATACTATGCTGTCCACACACCCTTTGTAGGAATATGTAATTCCTGCGTTCGAATCAAAAACTTCTGCATAAACAACTTTGCCGATCATTGAGCTTGCCTGAGAGTTTATCAGTGTGGTATTCATATTTTGCATGTGCTCAAGGGTTGTCATCTGTGCAAGTTGGGCGACAAATTCCGTATCAGTTTGCGGATTAAGCGGATTCTGATACTGAAGCTGAGCTAAAAGCAGTTTTAAGAATGTGTCCGTTCCAACAGGTAATGTTCCGCTCTTCGATTTCGCGCTTTGTGTTTCGACATAATTTATTCCGTTAGACACGTCATTAACAGCAGCAATTGATTCAGCCATATTGTTTCTCCTTATAACTAAACTCGATATTCAATGGACTCGACAGCTTCAGCATCATAATAATAATAGTAATCATGCAGTATAAGGATGTGCTTCCTACTATTATTGTCGAGCCACGCTGTATCATCGGCCGCTAAACTCTTATACGCGGGCTGCTCGCGACCATAACTGCCACTTCTTTGTCCGCTGCCCTCTGAGCTATAATTTGATGCACCGCTGTCCATGTATCTTACATCAAAACTGTCTATTTGTATGCCATGCTCCTGTATAGCACTGACCATGCTGTCCACCTGACCTAACAAAGAGGCGCATATATCAAGGTCATCTGAGCGTATCTCGACGTAAAGCCCCTTCTCTGATTGTGACATAAATATCGAAAGCTTCCCTAAACTTTCCGGTTCAAGTGTGATATGTATCTCCGATTCCCCTGTTTCAATGCCTCGGAAATCGTGTATGAAATTATCAATCGCTTTTTGCACAGCGGAGCTTTTTTCAGTGTTATCAGTCGCAGGCACAGCTTCATTTGTCACTGTCGTGAAATCAGAGACGACACCAGATATCTCGCTCGCTATTTTACTTTCATTTGTTGATGCAGATTCATTATTATTCTGGTTTTCACCGACCGCATCTGAATTTAATCCAGCAGTATCTCTTGATTGCAGGCTTTTTAGCACACGCTCAATGAAAACGGAAGTGCTGCCTGCGTTTGCGTTTTCATCGCTTACTGACTTTATGGATTCACCAGAAGAATCTGCTCTTAAGCTGCCATATCTTATGTCGCCATCTTCACCGTTTGCTCTATTTGTTGCGTCTGCATTATTGACATTTACAGATACTGGAACAATGCCTGCATTCTCAGCTTCTGTTTCACTGCTTGATGTTTCGCTGACAAGCTCACTAAAGGGGGATGTTTTGACTATCGTATCCGATGTTATATCAGACACACCTACTTCTGCCTTTGCTGTTTCCGAAGCGGTGTTGGATACCTGTGTCAGATCAGCATCAGCCGACACCAGCACATCGCCTTTTACATCAGAGTCATTACTTTGTAAAAACATTGCGGATGCCTGCATAATCTGGGCTGCGGATGTCATTTGCGCCGCTGTTGCTTCAGCGGTTACAAGATTTTCATCAATCTTTGCTTCATTTTTTTGCTTATTCTCAGCTTCACCTTGAAGTTTGTTTCCGTCCGATGAATCGACTTCCTCTTTAGAATTTACATCGGCTGCATCTTCATCAAGATAAAAAATAAGCGCCCCAAATTCCCGCGTATCATCGGCTTTGATTTTTCCATCATTGCCTTGCCCGCAATTGGCAATTGCGGTATCAGTTTTTCCTACAAACTGCCCCGCAAGAGAATACGCGATCGCGGCCGCTTTCATAGCATCCCCCCCCTTTTTAATATGAAGGTATAATCAACTGTAATATTTAATTAAACTAAAATAGATTACCCTGACTGCTTTAACTGCTCTTCCGAATTCGTAATTCTAAATGATAAAATATCCTGAATTACATTTGCTTCTGCCTTTTCTTCTTCATCGAGGTGGTCAGCATACTTCTTTTCACGTAATTTTTCGAGTCCCTTCACTTCTTTGTAAATTTCTGCTAGCTCCGAACGTTTTTGCTCAACTTTTTTTCGCGCGGCAACAACTTGTTTTGTAGCGAGAGATATCATATTTTCAAGATCTTTAAAGAAATCCGAATATGCCTTTATTGTTCCGGGCGAGATGCCACGAACAGCCATAGCCTCGTAGGCTTCTGTTTCTTTTTGGCGGGTGGCTAACAGGGCATCTCTTTTTTCAACCGCTCTGCGATATTCAGCCTCTGCAGCATAATATTCTGCCTGCAGTTTGTCCTTCATGCTTTGCTTCACTCTATAAAGTGGGTCAAACGCAAAAACGAACTTTCTCATCTCGCTCCCAAAAGCCTATCTCATTATGTGTAGTCACTTGCTGTCACGTCCAATCGAGAACATTTCAGCTTTCACTTCGTCATATGTCACAGATTCGTCCATTTGCTGGCATAAAAACTTATTTATGCTCGGATTCAACCTTATAGCCTCGTCAATTTCAGCATTTGAGCCTGCTTTGTAAGCACCAATGTCGATTAAGTCTTTCGCGTTTTTATAAGTTGCCATTACGCTTTTTATGTAAGAAGCATGGTTATATTGTTCCTTTGGAACAATATCTTTCATTACACGGCTTACACTTTGCAGCACATCTATCGCTGGATAATGGTTTTGCGTCGCAAGCGAACGGGAAAGGACGATGTGCCCGTCAAGTATGCCTCTCACAGTGTCGGAGATAGGCTCGTTTAAATCATCGCCTTCTACAAGCACCGCATAAAGTCCTGTTATAGAGCCTTTGTCTGATGTGCCTGAACGTTCAAGAAGCTTTGGCAATATCGAATACACAGACGGCGGAAATCCTCTTGATACAGGAGGCTCACCAACTGCCATACCAATCTCACGTTGAGCCATAGCAAAGCGAGTTACCGAATCCATAAGCAAAAGCACTTTTTTGCCCTGATCCCTGAAATACTCGGCTATGCTTGTGCCCACTAAAGCTGCTTTCAAACGTAAAAGAGCTGGCTGATCCGACGTAGCTACTATCAAAACAGATTTTTTAAGCCCCGTGGGACCGAGGTCTTTTTCAATAAAGTCGTTTACTTCGCGTCCACGCTCGCCAACAAGCACTATTACGTTTACATCAGCTACAGCGTATCTGGCAATCATTCCAAGAAGCGTGCTCTTCCCGACGCCGCTTCCGGCAAATATACCAAGTCTTTGTCCCTGACCAACCGTCAGAAGACCATCTATAGCCTTTATTCCAAGAGGAAATTCTTCTTTTATCCTTTTTCGTGATAATGGATCGGGTGGTTGTCCATCAACAGGATAATAACCCTCAGCGATAATTTCTTCGCCACCATCTATTGGCTCACCAAGTGCATTAAGCACTCGCCCGATGAGCTTTTGAGATACAGGAACGCTAAGCGATTTCCCTGTTGACACGACGCGGCTACCAAAGCCAATTCCTGACATATCTCCGAAAGGCATCAGAAGAACTCGCTGATCATTAAAACCGACGACTTCCGCTTCAACATATTTATCTCCCTTAGAGGGGTATATCCGGCATATATTGCCCATGTTTACGGCCGGACCGTTTGACTCCACGGTAAGCCCGACGACTTTCATCACTTTACCGCTGCGTTCAACCGGATCTATATCCCGCAAAATTTCAAAATATTTGCGAAAGTCAAGCTTTGGTGCATTCTTACGCATTTCCATTTATAAACGCACACTCAATTTTATCAAGCTGTTTATATACGCTAAGATCAAGCACCTCCCCATCTGATTCGACAACCAAATCACCTTCGTGAAAATCTTCTTCTTCGTCAACAGATATAGTTGCAGATGTCTCTTTTTTTATTTTTTCTAACGCTTGTCCTTTGCCGAAATATCTCTCAAAATCTTCAGGGGAAACATGAATCTTTATGTAACTTGAATTTTTTAATTCATCAATGGCATTATTAACAAGTTCCAAAAAGACATCATCTGATTCATTAAGTTTTATCTCGAGGATTTTTTTCGTTATGTCAATTATAAGGGATATAACATCACCACGAGCTTCATCAATGATACGTGAATAGTTTTGGACGAGCTCATCAGTCAGACGTTGAAATTCGCGTTTGTCACTTTCCAGTTTTTTTGCTATATCGGCCTCAGCTTCAGATCTGCCGGCCGCGTATCCTTCCTCTTGTGCTCTCTTTTTTATTTCCACGGAAATTTTCTCGGCTTCTTTTTTTATAGCTTTGGCTTGCTTCTCTGCTTGGCTGATTTTAAGGCTTGCTTTTTTCTTAGCTTCTTCGATTATGGCCTCCGCTCTTTCTTCCGCCTTCTTAGTGACAATGCTTATTATCTTTTCCGCATCATAATTTTTGCGGAAGACATCATCACCCCGAGCCTTACTGCTGCCCGCGGTGCTTCTCACGCCAACATGAACAGTTTTTTGCTCTGCTCTTTCGATTGTTACATACTGCTTGTCTATCCTAAATGTAGACATCGCTTCCGTCTCCCCTCGAAATAACTATCTCTCCGCTTTCCTCAAGGTTTCTTATAATATTTACAATCTTCTGCTGTGCGTCTTCTACGTCCTTCTTTCTTGCAGGACCCATGATTTCCAGCTCTTCTTTTATCATTTCCTGAACACGTTTGCTGAGATTCCGCATTATGACTTCTTTTACATCTTCATTTGCGCCCTTGATTGCGATTGTAATATCGCTTTGATCAACATTCTGAAGAACAATGCGCACTGCCTGATCAGAAAGCTTGACAATATCTTCAAAGACGAACATTTTTCTCTTTATTTCTTCAGAAAGCGCTGCATCAACCACATCAAGCTGATCAAGTATGTACTTCTCAGTTCCGCGGTCAACACTATTGATAATACCGACAACAGCGTCGATGCCGCCAACCTTAGTTTGATCCGCAGCGCCCATATGCGTCAGACGCTGCTCAAACACCATCTCTACTTCTTTTATGTATTCGGGAATGACGCTTTCCATATTGGCCATTCTTGTGACGACCTCTACCTGCTCATCACCCGGAAGCGCCGACAGAACAGCGCCAGCCTTTTTGGGATCAAGATATGACAGGAGGAGAGCAACTGTCTGTGGGTTTTCGTTTGATACAAGATGGACAATTTGAGCGCTGTCAGCTTTTCTGATTAATTCAAACGGCCTTACTTGAAGTGTTTCGGTAAGTTTTTTTAATATCTCACTTGCCTTTTCTTCACCGAGCGCTCTTTTTAATACTGTTCTTGCGTAATCAAGCCCGCCCTCTGAGATGAATTTTTGCGCAACACATGTCTCATAAAACTCTGATAATACGCTTTCGCGCTCTTCTTTTGTCACTTTATCCACAGTTGAGATCGCGAGTGTCAGACTCGCGATCTCGTCTTCACTCAGGTGTTCGTATAGCTTTGCTGCATATTCTTCACCAAGAGCAATCATAAGCACGGCTGCTTTCTTTCTATATGTCTTCAGTTCGCTTGCAGCCATATCAATCCTCCGAAAGCCATGTTCTCAATATTTGGACAGCAGTTTCAGGATACTTATCTACCAATTTTTCTACTCTTTCAATTTCACTTGATTTTTTGATGATGAGCTCCTCAATCAACTGCTTATCATCTTCCTTTTCATCTTCTGCTGCTACTTCGTCAGCCTCGGACGTAATATTTTCTGCGACAGACGCAGCGCCTGCTGCCTCAGCCACAGCTTCAGCAGCCTTAGCTTTTTTCGATTTAAATTTAATCTTTCCTGTGAAGATAAGTATAAGAAGCAGCCCAATAAGAAATGCTCCCGTAATAATACCAGTCCTAATTAAATTGCCAATGACATACCGCCGTGCAATCTCTTCATTTTGCTTCAAATAATCCATAAAATCAAGATCTCCGGCCCGCTCTACGAACGGTATAAGCCCAACGGAAATATACTCATCGTCAACACCTATAGCATTTGCGACAAGGCTACTAATTGTATCCGTATAATTAGAAATGCTTTTGATACTGCTATTTATTAAAACAGCGACTGACAGATCGCTGATTGTGCCCTTTGCCTTTTCGATCTGCGTCCTTATTTCATTTAGCTCGTAATTATATGTATTATGCTTTTTTTCACTTAGTAGGTTGCCGTTTTTACTATCGTCATCTGTTGCATATGTCGGCGAGCCAACTCCGTTATTGTCTGTGCCAGCATCTCCGGCAGCGCCTCCTTTGCTGCCGTCATGAGTAATTTCATATATCTCTTCGCTGCTGCGTATAAGCCCCTCAAGCTCGCCTTCTACAGGCGGCGAAAACTCGACTTTGTTTATTTTCTCTGTATCAAAATCCAACGTCAAATTTACAGAGACAGACACGTTGCCTCTGCCGACAGCCGGCTCAATAACACATAGTGCCTGATCGCGTAGAATCTTCTTTGTAGCCTCAGTTAACTCAAGCTGTGTTGCCGTATATTCAGGCACATTGTTGCTATCATCATCCGATAATATGTGGTAGTAATAAAGCTGCGTGTCAGTTATGCTGATGTTTTCAAGCTCAAGTTCAGGTACGCACTTCTGAGCAAAATGCGCAATTGCTTTTGCCTCGGCTGTTGTAAGTTTCTCGCCATCGACAATGTCAAGTAAGATTGAAACACTTGATTTTGACGATTTACTTGAAACAACATACGACGTGGGTTCAGCAAGGTTGACTATAACAATGCAGTCATTCACCTTATTAAATTTACTTATTGTAGCCCTCATATTGGATTCGAGCTGGTATTGCTTCAGCGTCCTTTGCTCGAAATCAGTTGAACCCAGACTTGATGCGCTCTTGAATATGTCATAGTTAAGTCCAGACTGCGGATATCCCTGTGCCGCAAGCTCGATTCTAAGCTCATCAGCCTTTTCTTTTGGCACAAGTATAGTGTCTGTACCGCTGACCTTAGATTTAACACCAAGCTCGTCTAAGAGTTCTTTGATAGTTCCTGCTTCGCTTGGGTCAAGGCCAGAATACAGTACAGTGTACTCGATTCGGTTTAAAGCAATGGCTCCAACGATGCCTATTATAATAGCCGCCGCCAACAAAATCGAAAATATTATTACTTTCTTTTTTCCAGCTTTTTTAAAAAGCTCGCTGATTTTCAACGCGCCAAAATGCGTGTCGCCTGCCACTTGCTTATCCTGCCTTTGATTTCACACAACATTTTAATAATAAATTATTATCACTACTGAAATAACGCCAGCAAGACATTATTAAATATATCTTTTTAACATTTATTAATTTATTTTGCCTTTATTTTTTAAATATTTGTCTGTCTTCAACAGTATAAATCAGAATGAAAATTGTATTGTGCACATGCAATTTTTCTGCCAAAATACGGTATGCAAGGACGCAACCGTAGAAAAAATTTATTTACATCACGGAGGAACAACCACATGAGGATTAACACAAACCTCATAGCCCAAAACACGTACATTCAGTACACGAGCAACAACAACAAGATAGCAAAATCGGTTGAAAAGCTCTCATCCGGTTACGCTATCAACTCCGCAGCCGACAACGCAGCTGGTCTTTCCATCTCTGAAAAGATGCGCGCCCAGATACGCGGTCTTGAGCAGGCGTCAGCTAACGCTCAGGATGGTATCTCCCTCATTCAGACGGCTGAAGGCGCTCTCTCCAGCTCCACCGAGATTCTTCAGAGAATGCGCGAGATAGCTGTTCAGTCTGCCTCCGACACAAACGAGAATGAAATCGACCGTGAGGCTCTTCAGGACGAGTTCATACAACTCCAGGCTGAGCTTGACGAGATTTCAAAAACCACGACATTCAACAAGAAGAACCTTCTTGACGGTTCACTTGCTACGTCAACAGCGAAGCTTGCTAACGTAAATCTTGCTAAGTCCGGCCTTTCCGTCGAGCTTGGTAAAGCCGCTGCCGGTCACTATGTCTTTAGTGTTGGCATTCAGCAGGAAAGCGCTGAAATAACCGCTCAGCAAGCTACATTCATCGCTACGAGCAGCTCCGATAGCTTTACTGTAGGTACAGTAACCAACAACCTCAGCCCTTCTTCACTTGCTAACGGCAACTACACAATTTCAGCCGAGTACGACGAGGACAACAAACAGATGATCTTTACAGCCGTAAGCGACAAGGGCCAGCAGTTTATAGCTATACTCTCAGATAGCGAACTCGCTGATGCTTTCGGTACCGAAGGCGGTGTTGCTACGCTTAGTTTTGGAAATGGCGAAGGTAATAATGCCTTTAGCTTTACCCTCACTCCAACAAGCACATATGACACAAGCAGCACATCAACAATGAGCACTCTTGCTGCCGATTTGACAGATGCTCTTAAGCTTTCTGCTACAGGCGGTGTTGATG